>JAAAOB010000109.1 GCA_009909035.1 Bacteroidota bacterium | reverse complement strand
GTATTCAATTGGTGGCAGCAGATCAACCGGCAGGTACCTGAAGCCGGTAATACCCAGCACCAGGACAATGAGATAAACCATTGCCGTTGCAATGGGACGCTTGATAGAGGTTTCTGTAATGCCCATAAGTCTGCTGTTAGGAGTTTGTTGATGGTTGAGATCCGGATCGTTCGGCCATCCGTTCGTTCATAATCTCGCGCAGCAGATCTCCCGGCCTCATCTCCTGCATTCTCATAATTCTGCCCCAGGAGGTGGCCCGTATCCGGGCCGATTCGCCCCGGTTATTTATCAGCAGGTTTTGGCCTACCGTCACGATCCATGCACCGCTTTGTACGCCGACAACGCCGGCCGTTTCACGCCCTTTAGCGATCACGTCAATGGTCACAAATTCTATGCTTGTAGGCTCGCTCAACGGTGGAGGGTTCGAGCTGTCAACCTGCTCCACAGGTTCGGTTTCTGTGCCAAAATCAGGGGCTAAATAGACTCCGGTCTCACCCGTCCGGGGGTGCCTGTAAATAGCACTCAATGGAATTAATGTTGCCTGGTCACTTTCACCATACATCACGTCCACCGTCACAAACATACCGGGAATAAGCAGATCACGGGTATTCTTCACATCAATCTCTGCCTCGGTACTGAAATTGCCGGCTTCAAGAAAAGGCGATATTCGTGAAATCTTTGCTTCAATTGTGCGGTCATCCAGGCTCTCCGATGCGACCGTTACCCGCTGCCCCTCGCGGATGAAACCAAGCATTTGCTCTGTAAGATTGACCGTGATGATCGCATCATTCAAATTGCCGACTGTAAACACGCGTGTTCCGGTATCGATCTGCATACCAGCTTCTACGTTACGCTGGCCCACTGTTCCCGTTATCGGGGACCGGATAACGGTCTGCTTCAGCAACTCTTCTTGTTCATCCACGATCGATGCTGACTGCTCAACCTGCGCAGAGGCAAGTTCGTAATTCGCTTCAGCTGATTGTAGTTGTGCTTCCAGGCGCTCAATTTCAATGTCGCTGCTCAGCTCGCGTTCAGCCAGCACCCGTTGGCGGTTCAGCTGCGATTGCGCCTCGTTGAGCTGAGCCTCCGCCTGTTTTCTGCGAGCCTGGTTGATTCGAAGGTCGGCCTCAGCCTGCCGAACCCGTTCGCGGAATTCACGATCTCTCAGGTGGATCAGCGGATCCCCTTCGGACACCGCGTCTCCATCTTTCCTGTAGACCTCCTCAACGGGAGCCGAAATTCGTGAGTAGATTTCCACCTGCTTTTCCGCCCTTACCACACCGCTTAACCTCTCTTCAAGCGGCAGGGCACCGAATCGTGCCTGCACAGCTTCAACGGATGGAATCGACTCCCCCCGGTTAGTTTCCTGTGAATCGCTCTCTTCGCCACACCCCGTGAACAAAATTGCAGCAAAAATTGTGGTGGCAGTCAGTAATTTTTTCATTGTATCTTTACGTAATAATTAATCGTCGAGACGGTGATTTGTCAATTTTTGAAACTTTAAAATGGCTATGAACTCTTTGATTATTTGTGGAACCACCGGTTTGCATAGTTAAATCAATGTTGAACTAAACGGCATTACGTGCATTTCAGTTCTCTTCTATTTGTAAATAAATCATAAATTTAATGGACTCTATTACTCAGATTACTCTTGGCGCAGCCGTTGGCGAGACACTGCTCGGAAAAAAGATTGGCTATAAAGCCGCGGCCTGGGGAGCCGTGCTCGGAACAATTCCCGATCTTGATATCGTTGTTAACCCCTTTGTAGATGCCGTTACGGAACTCTACTACCATCGCAACATCACCCACTCCATTCTATTCGTACTGGCGGCATCTCCTCTGTTCGGGTGGGCGATAGATACAATCAACTCCCGTCATGAGGTTGGATGGAAACAGTGGACCAAATTCTCGTTCTGGATATTCTTAACCCATATTCTAATAGACCTGCCCACAACATACGGCACACAGGTTCTGCAGCCATTTAGCGATACACCCTACACGCTGGACTCCATTTTTATTATTGATCCCCTTTTTACGACGCCCCTGTTCCTTGGCATTTTATCCGCACTGGTTCTTCGACGAAAGAGAAGCCTCGGCTCTTCCCTGAATAAAGCGGGCATCACTCTTGCCGCACTCTACATGATCTGGGGCCTGGCAATCAAGAGTCATGTTCACTCCGCATTCAAGGCATCGTTTTTGAACCAGTATGGATATTATGATACAATAAAAACCACCCCCAACGGACCCGCAACATTCTTATGGAGTGGCTACATCATCAAAGAAGACACCGTGTACCACGCCATCTACTCCATATTTGATGATTCCACAGATTTGACCTTCAGGGCAATATCCCGCAACTCGCAGCTGCTTGAACCTTACAAAAACGACCGGGCCTACCGCGCCCTGGTGTGGTTTTCCCGCAGCTTCTATACGGCGGAACTGACGGAGAACGGAGACATTTTATTTTACGATCTGCGATTTGGCAGAGATGACTTCTGGCTTACCGAGAGCGGCGGCTATGTGTGGGGCAACAAGCTGATTCTTGATGAACAGGGAACGGCATATACGTTTGAGCAAACGCTCCCCTCATTTGACATACGGGCACGAAATCTTCGGCTCTTTTGGAATCGCATTTGGAGCAAATAAATTTGTATTTTTAAGCGTTCGGAATGTGCAGCCATCCGCCATTAATTTAGTTAACAAACGATCCTGTTATGAAACGCTCTATACTTATCACCCTGCTCATAGCCTCCTTTCTGGGAATCTTCCTCTATAACGCTTTTGAAGAGGTAACACCCGAGGAGATAGATAATGCGCCTGATTGGCTGCCGATTGAGGAGGCAATGGAGATGGCTCAGAATGACGGGCGGCTGCTTATTATCGATATTTACGAGGTAGGCTGCCAGTTCTGCCGTGCCATGAACAAGGATGTGTACCCGGCCCCATCCACCCGCGCCGTCATCGACCGAGATTTTCATCCGGTCAAGATTAACGGTAACTCCGAAGAAACCATCACGTTTATGGATGAACAGATGACGCAGCAGGCATTTGCAAACAACCTCGGGTTAACCGCCTTTCCTTTCACGGTGATCATGGATTCCGAAGGCAACGTGATCGACAGCAGGCGGGGATATATGGGTGTTCAGGATCTGACGCAGTTCATGAGAAATGCCCGCGACCGCGCGGCCGGTGTAACAGAAGGATAAGTGAAGCTCTTGTGAGCAACGCATTTCTTTGCTCCGGTACCGTATAGCTCACAGGCCTGTACTCTCAACTTACCCTTCCGCATACGCCCTGACGCCTGCCATATCCACCATCAGATCAAACAGAGCTGTATTTCGCACAAATGTTGGGATTCGGTCACTTCCCGGGCCCCAGGCAGCCAGCTCAACATAGTCGGCGGTATGATTGGTGCCTATAAAATTTATCCCGTTGTAGTTGGCAAGAACGCCTGACAGCACCCCGGCCGTCGATTGGCGATTTTGAAATGGCGCCTTGTATTCCCCCTGGAGCGACTTCTTAATCATCAAGGCTTCATCCGTCGTGATCTGAGTATTGGTCGCAAACTCAACCAGTTCCCTTATATTTTCAACCTGGATACTGGATCTAAACTCCTCGTTTCCGCGATTCCCCATCTCTTCATACATCCATTCAAAGCTGTGTCGGTAATCATACAGGGTGGCCATCATGGCTGGTGAATCGCCATAACCACTTCCCAGTCCGCTTAGGCCCGGGTTGGCATTGCCATGATCCGTCGTAAGAATGACCAGGGTATCATCCCGGCCGTCGGTAAAATCCATCACACTCTTGATAGCGTCGTCAAAGGCAAGCTGGTCATAAACCAACCCGGCAGGATCGTTGCCGTGTGCGGCGTGATCCACGCGGCCGCCCTCCACCTGCAGAATAAATCCATTCTCTTTTTGATCAAGACGTTCAAGCGCGGCATCGGTCATCTCGGCCAGCGTAGGAATTCCCTCCTGCAACTCCTTCAATGTATTATGGTCGACCATATATGGCAGGTGCGAATCGCTGAATATTCCCAGAAGCTTACTATTGCGCGTGGCATGTTCCAATTCAGATTTGGTTCGGGCAACCGTGTATCCGTTGTCCGAAAAAACGGAGTAAAGGTCTACATCATCGGATCGGTGATCGGCATCAAAGTATCGATTCCCGCCGCCGAGCAGTACATCGTAGCCGCGTTCGGCATACTGCTCGGCGATCTGCTCTTCCATACTGCGCAACGGCATGTTGATGCCAAAACCGGCGGGTGTGGCGTGAGTAATCCGCGCCGTTGAAACCAGGCCGGTTCCTTTGCAGGCATCTTTAAATATCTGGCAAATAGTCCGCAACTCTTCCCCGTGCGTTCCCCAGTTTACGGCACCGTTGTGTATCCTCTGCCCGCACCCCCAGGATGAAGCGGCTGCGGCTGATCCGGTTACCGTAGAATTCAGGGAGGCCATATCCATTAGCCCCCGGTGATACTCACGGTCTGACTCGTAAAGCTGTATCCAATTGGTTTTTTCACCAAACTGGTCCCGCTTTACTAAATCAGCCAATGACATCGTGCCGGAACTCATTCCGTCAACAACAAGAAATATAACGTTTTTCGCATCTCCAGGGCTGCTCTTGAATGTTTTTTGAGGTGCGGATGAGCGGCTCAAGAACCCGCTCCCTAAGGCGAAGGAGCTGAGTGCCCCCGTTTTTAGAAAATCGCGACGGCTGAATGAATTATTGGACATAAAGAAGGTGTTTTTATGTAGTTCTTTCCGTTAACATACTTATTTTCATCGGGTATCGGATAAACAAGAGATTAAAAAAATATAAATTCATCTGTTCACGGCCGTTTATCCTGTAACCGGTTGAGACGGGTTTCATGCCGCTCCTTTTCCGACTCCTCGTTGCCGGTATAGAGTGCACGTTCCCAGGATCCATAGTTCGGGTTCGGAAATATAAACCATTTAACACCCCATTTATTACGGTGCCGGCCAACAAGTTCTTTCCGTTCTTCAATAGACATTCCCCTCGCAGGCACAAAATCATTCAGGTCATCCCCGAACAGCATCAATACTCTGTGAGCGTCAGCCACCAGCTGCCGGCGTTCGGTTTTTGCGGATGTCCAGTTTGGCCGTCCGCCATTGCTCATCACGGCCCCTTGGGAGACCGGAAACCCGTGACTACGCAGATTCTGCTCGGTCGATTCCTGAACCGAGGCGTCGCGATTTGTGATATAAAACACAGAAATTCCCAGAGAATCCGCTTTTTTTGTTAATTGAACCGCTCCTTTAATTGCCTCTGCTTTTTTCTCCCGAACCCAGCTATTCCAGGTTTCAGAATCAAACCCGGTCTTATCGAGTATGCCGCGGGCTTCGTAAAAGGAGTTGTCCAGTACCGTTTCATCGACATCCAGGATGATCGCGGGCGGCAGGTTGTCACCGGCCACTGATTGATCCGGAACGGCGGACCATTCGTCATCGGACAGTGCTACATCAAGCAGGCCGGCCGATGTGTTGAAGGCCTGGTGGGTGAGTGCTTCGTATTCAGCTGCCGTTTGAATCCATAGGGTTGAGTAGAGCGTTTTTTGCGAGGTATCGAGCGTTGAATTTGTGGACTGACATGCCGCCAGTACCAGAAACAGCAGTAGAAACGATAAGCTTTTTTTCATCTTGTAGATTTTGTAATGGTTTGAGAACTCCCTCAAAATAATGAAAGATCGAGACATCATTTTGTTCTTCTTTCTGCAATTTCCGCAGCCGACTTCATTAGATGTTTTACATTTTATTTATATTAACGCTGCAAATTCTAACAAAAGTCATACATCTCATGGATTATACCAGATTACGCTCTATCCTACACCCGATCCGGCTGTGTAGCACGCCCGCTCTTCTTTTCCTGATTTTTAGTCTCTTTTACAGTTTACCCCTGCAGGGCCAGGGTGTTACACCTCACCATGTTGCCAACACGCACTCCGTTTCCAGCTCTGTTATTTCAGATGACGGAGATCATATTGCGTACACCATTAGCGTCCCCGCTAATCCATACAGTGAAAATGCCCCCAACAGCACGGAACTTCATGTACTGGATACAGAAAGCGGGATTTCAAAACCGTACTACTCTGTCGGCAGTGTTGGAGATGTACAGTTCAGGCCCGGCCACAACAGCCTGACATTTCTAACTAAACAGGCCGGCGATGATACACGCGCTCTTTATGAGCTTCCCTTAGATGGTGGAGAAGCCGTCAAAATTTTTGAGTATGAGAGAAATATCTCAAGCTACACGTGGCACAACGACGGCGAGCATATCGCCTTTTCATCCTTTCGTACTGCGGAAGAGTCGGACTCGCCGCTGCCCTACACGGCTGATGTGTACGAGGAGAACCAACCGCAGCGTCCCGCCTATATCACAAATGTAGAGCATGACCACATGGACCACGAACCCCATCAAATCCAGGTAGATGGCACGGTTTACATGATGGAGTGGAGCCCGGATGGGTCTAAACTTGCCGTCTCCGTTGCACCAACTCCAACTATTGACGATTTTTACATGGCGCAATCGGTGGTTGTCGTCGACTACAGCAGCAGAGAGGTGGTGGCCGAGGTTAACAATGAAGGAAAACTTGGACAGATGGAGTGGAGTCCCGACGGAGAGCGGCTCGCACTTCGCGCCGGGGCTGATATTCACGACCCTATTGACGGGCGAATCCTGATCGTATCTCCTGATGGCGGCACCCCTCAGATTATTGATGAGGATTTTGAGGGTAAATATGAGCAGATCGACTGGACCTCAAACAACGAAATCCATTTCCTCGCGGCAGAGAGCACGGCATCAGTCATCGGAACCATCAGGCCCGATGGGTCCGGTAAGCAAGCCCTTTTTCAATCCGGTGAACATGCCATCACTTCATTTTCCTACTCATCCGCCGGTGTACTATCCTTTACCGCAAGCAGCCCGCAGCACCCCACGGAATTATTTGTCTTGGAAAGCGAAGGGGAGACCGGGCCTGAGCGCATGACCCATCTGAACCCGTGGCTGGAGGATCTGGAGCTTGGGCGCCAAGAGGTGATCAGCTTCCAGGCCAGGGATGGAGAATTTGAGATCGATGGACTTATGATCTACCCCACAAACTACACGGAAGGCACCCGAATCCCGGTCATCACCATGGTGCACGGCGGACCGGAGGCACACTACAGCAACGGATGGCTGACCAGCTATTCTATGCCCGGCCAGATGGCAGCCGCAAAAGGATACGGTGTCTTTTATCCCAACTACAGGGGAAGCACAGGCCGCGGAATTGAGTTTGCAACCAGCAGCCAGGGGGATCTCGCCGGCGCTGAATTTGATGACATTGTGGATGGCGTAGATTACCTGATTGATGAAGGTATTGCCGATGGAGATCGCATCGGGGTGACCGGCGGCTCCTATGGAGGATACGCCTCTGGATGGATGAGCACCTACTACTCGGACCGCTTTGCGGCTTCTGTTATGTTCGTAGGCATTAGCAACAACCTGAGTAAATGGGGAACCAGTGATATTCCTAATGAACTCTACCTGGTGCATACACTCGAACGCATGTGGGAATCCGATGAAAAATGGATGGATTATCTGAAGCGAAGCCCGATTTATTGGGTCGACCGGGCCGAAACACCGCTTCTGATTATGCACGGGGCCGAGGATACGCGCGTTCACCCTGCACAATCCCTGGAGCTCTATCGTCACATCAAGGTTCGGAAGCCAGATGTTCCTGTTCGGCTAGTCTGGTACCCGGGCGAGGGTCATGGAAACAGCCGGTCATCGTCAAAATTTGATTACTCACACCGGATGCTCGAATGGTTCGACACCTACCTGATGACGGGAGACAACACCGCACCAAAACCAGAATGGGACGCACCGATTCCCGACAAACAGTGAGGCTGGCCGACCCTGCCAAGCTGGACTTCAATGATGGTTAACAGACGCCCGGTCCTGGCACCGGGCGTTTTTTATACCCCACGGAACAGGATTCAGCTGTCATCATTGTTGTGCAATTTGATGCCAGGTCAGGATTTAACCTCCACCCTTGTACTGCCGAATCATGCGCAGAACCTGTTTCAGTTTTTTCAAAACCTCAACCTGTTTCCATCAACCCCTTACCACTCCTCGCTGGCTGTATGGAATATTCATGAATTCAATAAAAAAATCGGTTCTACCGGAAACATTTTGGATAAACAAGCAACGTCATTAGAACATTGCCCCCCTTTCGCCCTGAAATAGTAGACGGCAGGTCCACTCGTAACTCCAGATTCCCAATATCCTTCATCGTTCTCCAGCTCAAAAGTCTCCTAAACGTTGTAATGGATTTGAAACCGTTTGCAATTTCCGAATTTACCAGCCTTGGAATTGGGAGCGAGGCGGGCAGGTTCTGCGGAGCGTATGGGATTGCTTGTAAATAGCCTACCGGATCGATCGTTGATTGCAAGCAATGAGAGATATGGACCATTGCTATTTACATCCCATAGCGAAGCATAACCTCCGAGCGAGCAATTCCACAGCCTGGCGGTTTTTGGATACTTTTTGACGCCAAAAAGTATCAAGAGAGAAAATAGTTGAGGTGCACGAACTATGCTGTACCCACAACGTTTCCTGTAGTTCCAAAAAAATCATCCCAACAGCTTCAGGCAAACCGCATCCCGGTCGATAAATACATGCCGCTCATCGCATTTAATGGGTAAATCCCAACGAACACTCATGAATTCCGCAAACTCACCAAATAATAAAAATTTCGCAACTGCCCACTGGCAATGGAGTGTTGAAAACAACGCTGTGCAGATAAGTGATAACTTTTTCACTATCACAAATGGTCGGCCGGCGGCGGAGCCACTGTTGCTGGATGACTGGATATCAATGTTTGTGGAAGAGAGCCGGGCAGCTTTAACCGAATCGTTTCAGCGCATCGCTACCGGGCAGAAGAGTAGCCTCGAATTTTCAGCCGTTTTACTTTCAAACAGCAATCAGAAAATAACCGCCAATTGCTGCGGTCATACCGTTGCGTCCGGTAAAAACGGTGGTGCAGAGGTGGTTGCCGGACATATACACCTCAGCCAACAGGTTCCTGTCCAACAGCCGGCCACACCAGAAGATGCCCACCTGTTTAACCAGTTAATGGAGCACCTCCCGTACAGTATCTATTTTAAAGATCTCGACAGCCGGTTTTTAAAAATAAGCCGTGACTGTGCCCGTAAATTTGGTCTCACGGATGCAAAGGAAGCGACCGGCAAAACGGATTTTGACTTTTTTGATGAACAGCACGCCTCTGAGGCCTACCAGGATGAGCAGCATATCCTGGACTCAGGACGCCCTGTGATTGGAAAAATTGAAAAGGAGACCGCTCCGGACGATTCTTCTCGTATCCAGTGGGCCTCAACTACCAAGCTTCCTCTTTACGACAATCAACAAAATATCATCGGTACGTTTGGGATAACCAATAATGTAACCGAACGCGTAGAGGCTCAACAGGCTCTTAAAAAGAGCGAAGAAAAGTACCGGGCCATCTTTGAGCATATCCAGGATGTCTATTACCGGACCGACACTGAAGGCCTCATATCGGAAATCAGTCCGTCCATTGAAAAATATTCCGGCTACAAACGGGAAGATATCATAGGGAAACCTGTGGCAGATTTCTACCAGAACCCTGCCGACCGCGAAGAGCTGATTGATCAACTGAAAAGAGATGGGGCGGTTTCCGACTTTGAAATTCGTCTTGCCAATGCCCGAAACTGCGTGGTTCACACATCGGTCAGTTCCAAAGTGATCCGCGATAAACAGGGATATCCTGTTGGAGTTGAGGGAATTATGCGCGATATCAGTGAACGAAAGCTGGCCGAAGACAAACTCCAGGAGACTCATAATTTTTACACTCAAATTTTAAGCAACACTTCGCAGGGTCTCTATGTGGTAAACCAGGACCTGGAGTACGTGTTCTGGAATAAAACAATGGAGTCCATCAGCGGGTATAGTGAGAGCGTTGTACTGGGTAAACAACCCGCTGACCTTTTTTCGCATGTTGAACACAGCGATATCATTGCATCCCTGAAGAAAGCGCTGTCAGGTGAGGCCTCCACATCCGGCGACTACTTTTACGAGATTGAAGATACAGGAAAAAGTGGCTGGGTTCAGGCGTTCTATACACCGTTAACTGATAAACAGGGAAGCCTGCACTGTGCGCTTGTAGCGATCACTGACGTTACCGGGCGAAAAGCAGCAGAAGATAAGCTGAGACAGGGGGATGAGACACTTAGAAAATTATCTGAGCAGTTACCCGGTGCTATTTACCAGTACCAGCAATATCCTGACGGCAGCGCACAATTCCCGTTTGCAAGCACGGCATTTAAGCAGGTCTATGGACTCGACCCTGACGATGTGAAACAGGATGCCCGGCCGGCGTTAAAGCGGATTCTGCCTGAGGATTATGATGCTGTTATCGATGCTATTGACACCTCCTTCCGGACAATGGAGAATTGGGAGCAGGACTACAGGGTAAGCTTGCCTGAACGTGGCCTCCGGTGGCTGCGCGGAAGGGCCCGCCCTGAAAAAAAACCTGACGGAAGCGTGATCTGGCACGGATACATAACCGATATCACTGAGGAGAAAATGCGCCAAACCGAGCTGAGCGATACCCTCGATATCGTCAGTGAACAGAACAGCCGGTTAATGAATTTTGCCCACATTGTTTCGCATAACCTTCGCAATCACGCAGGAAATATTTCGTCTCTGCTTTCGCTGTATGAAAGTGAAGAGTCCGAGGAGAGCAGAACGCAGCTGCTACACTACCTGAACCTGGCATCGGACCGACTGAATGAAGCCATTCAGGATCTGAACGAGATTATTGATCAGCAGGCAGGGTCTGAAACCAGCATTAAATCGTTAAACGTGAGTGACTATTTTAAAAAAATTAAAGAGATCCTGTCCACCGACATCATCAATCATAGCGTGGTGTTCAAAACGTCAATCCCGGACGATATCGACATTAAATACAATCCAGCCTACCTGGAGAGTATTCTTTTGAATTTAATATCCAACGCCATTAAGTACAGAGCCCCGGACCGGCGTCCTGTTATTACGATTCAGCTTGAATTGAAAAATGGCGACCCTATACTTACAGTTCAAGATAACGGCTTGGGAATTGACCTCGACGAACATGGCGAAAGGCTCTTCGGCATGTACAATACGTTTCATGGCAACAAAAACTCAAAAGGCATTGGCCTCTATATCACAAAAAACCAGGTTGAAAGCATGGGCGGAACCATCGACGTAGAAAGCGAGATTGATAAAGGCACCACGTTCAGAGTTAACCTGTCCAGTACCCACCACATGGCAGGAAATGGCATCTCATAACCTGGGATCAATACAAAAAATGATGAATGCGGCCGTCTCTCCGAGAGATGGGTTGTGAATCTCGGTTTGATTCTCAAGCAGTGAGCTCAAAAAGTCCCCCTTTGAAAAAGGGGGATTGAGGGGGATTTCAACAGTTCTATTAAAAACAACGTAAACAAGTGTACAGACCACATACCCGCCAGGAATCGATCTGCCACAACCCTTCAATCCCGCGAGGGACGTCCGCTTTGTAGCCTGACGTTTTAACGTCAGGATCACGACGGACGTGATGATTTGAGAAGTCCGTGAAAAGGACGGCCCACGACCTGCCCGGTAGCTCCCTACTCTACCTTTATTTCGGCCTCATCAGCTACAATGTTACCCTCCACCGCATACGTTCTGTGTTGGTTCGTTGTCAGCTCCACCCTGATCGTATGTGTGCCCGGTGGAAGCCGGCCGATATGATTCCATTCCCCGTAAATCCTGCCCGCCTTCCTTTCGTTGATGTAAAGATGCGCATGTCCCTCTCCCGGTTCATGGGGCAAACCGATGGATTCCGGCGCAAATGTGAAGTTCTCTGTTTCCACCCTGAGATTCCACCCTGAGAGAGGATCTTTCAACACATCAATCGTTACTGAAGGTGCCCCTGCCTCCTCCGTCAGATTCAACACGGCCGCTTCTTCTGTTTCCTGGCCGCTGCGCGTATTGTATTGATGCCAGGCTCCCTGCGAATAGGCAAACAGCAGGATGCCAAGCAATAACGCGAAATTTACACCTCCAAAAGCAGACCGCAGGTTCAATTTCTTATGAAATGTGATGGGCGTTTTATACATACTGCCGGGACCTTCCAACAAAAACACAATGAGCGCACCGTGTGCCAGTGTATGTCCGATCACTTCAACCTTTCCAAATACGAGTGTTGTAGAAAAAAATACCAGGGTGATAATCAGAGCCAGCGGCCTCTGAAGCAGGCATATGATGAGCAGATACCCCAGGGCGAACTCGACAAAAGCCGCACTCATTAAAAAGAAATCCACATCAAGCCCAAGCGTCAGCTGCGGATTCTGCTCCAGGATATAAAGGGCCCACTGTGGATATATAATCTTCTCGATCGCCAGCCAACAAAGTGAAAACCCAACGGTTGCATACAACACGGGAAGGCGAGACTCCTTTATTTTTTGGTTTTCAGAATCACTGACCAGCAGGAAATAGCCGGCTCCAAAAAACAGAAGGTGATCCAGCATATGAAATGCTCCAAACTGGAAAATGGAGTAGATATAGAGAAAAATTAATCCGGCACCTGAATACTTTACAAGGCGATCGAACAGCAGCATGAAGGCAAGGATAAACTGAACCCAACCAAGCCAAACAGCCGGTATCTGCAGCTCGGGAACCAAAATAGCATCTCCCTGCCAGGAGAGAAGCAGAGTTGCACCGGTAACAATCCGCATGATTAGCAAACTATTGCCCCTTTTATTCCTGAGCCACTCATCAATTTGGCTGTACAGCGGCCACTCCTGCAGTTTTTTTTCCAGGAGCACCATGGCCGCTATAACAACCATACTTAGAATCGTGAGGCCGATGAAAAGCGGGCCTATCGCATCGGAGAAACTCAGCGGTTTATCGGCAAAACTGAAATCACTGAACCATTTTACATGGCCATAGGCTACAGCAGCCGTTCCCAGGAAGATAACCGTGAAGATAAATGAAACTTTTTTACTAAATCTTAATTTTTTCATAGGCAGGTGGCTAATGAACAAAAAAGTGTAAATTCTATCGCCGTTCTACAATCAATATATTAACAGCTGTCGATCATTCCACATTCGTCCATTATGGATAAACTCACCGGCCGTGGAATCATCCGCCAGATAAATAGCTAATGCCGTGCTATTACCCCGTCTGCTTCTGTTTGTACGTTTTCAAATACAGAAAACAGCTTCTACAGAGACAGGCAAAGAGCCGCCCCGGCTTAACAATTTGTTAACATTGTCATAATAAGAGATTCTTATCTAAAGACGTAACCCTACTCATTAATCATTCGGCTGCAGCCTTAACAGGAGAATTGTTTGGAATTTGCTCAACATAAGCTCTTGAAGAATCTCACACATTACGGTAACGAGATAAGATGGTTAGCTGTCGTCGTACTCATTTATTTCCTTCTTGTAGCCGTGGCCCTCATTGGGGATGGATTTAAGCTATCGACGGGCGGGGCTGCTGAACAACTTTTTGGATTTGCCACCAACCCGCTGGTTGGACTGATGGTAGGACTGGTGGCCACTTCGGCTATACAAAGCTCGAGTACGGTTACGTCAATCATCGTTGGGCTCGTGGCAGGCGGACTTCCCATCTCGATTGCTATACCGATGATTATGGGCGCAAATATTGGCACCTCGCTGACAAGCACCATCGTGAGTCTTGGTCATGTGAGGGACGGTGAAGAGTTTAAAAGAGCCTTTTCTGCTGCGACGGTTCACGATATGTTCAATGTATTAGCTGTTCTATTGCTCTTTCCCATTGAGCTGATATTCCACCCGCTTGAAAACGCTTCGCTATGGCTGGCCGGGTTTTTTGCATCTGATATCGCCTCTGCGGGCCTGAATTTGAGCAATTTCAATCTAATTGCCACCATCATAACACCGTCGGTAAATGCAATGTTGTGGATGACCGGAATTGTGGAAGGCGCCTGGCGCGGTATTCTGCTGATACTTATCGGAATAGCCATGATCCTCTACGTGGTTCATACCGTCGGAAAAATTTTGAAGAAGCTGATGAAAGGCAAGGCACTGGAAATATTGAACAGTGCTGTTGGCCGCGGCCCGATCTCCGGCATGGGGGCGGGAGGCCTCATGACCGTTTTAGTTCAGTCGTCATCTACCACTACAGCGCTTATTGTGCCAATGGCAGGCAGTGGTGTCATGACGATGAAACAGATCTATCCTTTTACACTTGGAGGCAATTTGGGTACAACCGTAACAGCCTTGCTTGCGGCCACTGCCATTACAGGATCCACGGCAATTCTGGCATTTCAAATTGCACTGCTCCATATGCTTTTCAATTTATCTGCTATTCTCCTGATTTTTTCCATTCCGTTTCTTCGAAATATTCCACCCGCCGTTGCTGAACAAATGGCTGTTAAAACCCAGAAGAGCAAGTGGTTTGTAGGAGCCTATATTGTAACTCTTTTTTTCCTTGTTCCCCTTTCTGTATTAGGTATCTCGGAAATGCTTTTTTAACGATATGGTTCGAATAATAAATTGCTTCACCACCATTTTTCCAAGTGCCATCCGCTCCGCGGATTTCAAGGGATACGCCCGCATCTCCCAACCCGGCAATGAATTGCCGGGCTACAAAGCGGTCGTCTCGGTGAGACTTGGGTTCTGAATCTACGTTTGATTCACAAACAAGGAACACAAAAAGTCCCCCTTTCTAAAGGGGGATTCAGGGGGATTTCAGTAATCCTCTTACAAAAGATTAAACAAGTCTACAGCCCGTATCGCCGCCAGGAATCGACCTATCCCAACCGCTCAGTCCCGCAGGGACGTCTGCTCTGTAGCCCCGTGTTTCAACGCGGGGGTCAACGACGGACGCGGTGAATCGAGAAGTCCGTGAAACGGACGGCCCTCCAGAACCTTGAACCGACCGGCAGACCGACATGCCGTGATCGTACCCAATGCCGGTTTTTGAAGATCGTATCATAATCCAAACCATGTCGTGCCATCCGCTCCGCGGATTATATTGTTTAGGATATCGGCCAAACCCGGCAATGAATTGCCGGGCTACAAAGCGGACGTCTCTCCGAGACTCGGATTATGAATCTCGGGTTGATTCAAAAACAGCTAACTCAAAGTTCCCTCACCCATATATTCCGGAAACTAATTTTGTCGCTGTGATCCTGCAGCATAATCGGCAGTTTTTCCGCGTGCGGGGTGTATTCCGGGAGTCCTATATATTTTGTTGGCCCGTCCAGTTCATACCGGTGGTGGATTAGCACACCGTTGTGGTGTACCGTCATGTAGGCCGGCTTGATCAGTGAACCGTCATCATCGAACCGGGGAGCTTCAAAGATAATATCGAACGACTGCCACTCCCCAGGGGCTTTGCTTGCGTTTACATCGGGGGCTTTCTGTTTATAAATGGAGCCCGCCTGACCATTGCTGTACGTGCTGTTTTGCCATGAATCCAGGATTTGGACCTCATAGATTCCCTGCAAAAATACGCCGCTGTTTCCGCGCCCCTGGCCGTCTCCGTCAATCATCTCCGGTGTTTTCCATTCAATATGAAGCTGCACATCCCCAAACCGGCGGCGGGTCTGTATATTCCCGCTGCCCGGAACTACGGTGACCGCCCCATCGTCAATCGCCCAGCCGGCATCCCGCCGGTCATCATTTGTGCTGGTCCAGGCGGAGAGATCAGTTCCGTCAAATAGGTGTATCGCGTCAGAAGGCGCCTCACCGGGAGAGAAGGTCTGCACAGAGTCGTCAACCGGCGTCCACCCTTCTGTAAGTTCGGGCACCCATTCGGTTTCACTCTCCTGTGCTGTGATAAAGCCGCTGAGTGTTATGCTTAGAATTACGGTTATAATAAATGTTTTAACGTGTTTCATACATGCTCTTTATCTGAGTTAAAATTAAAAGCTGTACATCCATTAATATGACATCAAAACTACGAGACGGTCCTCAGCTGTCAGGTTAAATTCGTGGCCCCGGCCGGGGTTTAAAATTAGCCGGCTTGATCCATCTCCCGTTGACGACTTAAAGACACCAATTGCCGTTTCGCTATACGTAGCTGACTTATTTTCAAGGTCGCTGAACACATAGCTGCCGTCGGACAGGTTATAGTCGGAATGCTTTCTGAATTCGATTTCGGCACCACCGGCGGTAAACAATTCGGTATAAATTGACTGAAGCTCCCTCCTCAGGGCTACCTGCGCCAGCAGATGGCTTAAAATCATCGGGCTGATAATAACTTCCGATCGCTTGCTCTTGATCAGGTGGTGATTTTCAGCATTGGCAAGCTCAAGAAGTATATTGGGTGAGTTTTTGCCATGTTCATCAAGAATATTATCAAGTATAATTTTTCCTACAATTGTACGGGCGTCCGCCTCTTCTCCATCCGCCAGCATATCCGAGCTCATAAACAGAATCTGATCATAATTTTGGGGGTTGAGTGCCCGCTGCTGGGCCTCTTCTATAAAATCGGCCTCAACATGAGTGCAGGCCACCTTCGATGCATCTGCCCCATAAGCCTTGATTCGTTTGATCCTCTCCTCGGCAGGCAGAATCGAGGTGATCGTAACGTTAAACTGAATATCTTTATAGGTTCCCATCTCCTCGATGAGCGAGGGAATTCGGCTGTTCCACCCAAATATTAAGGTTCGCCTGGTTCCCTTTCCTCCCTCATTCCGTTTTTTGTCCCGTGTTTTCTCCGGCTGGATAACGTCATGGGTCTCAACCCTGCGGTTGCCTTTCAGCGGGTTTGTGTCCTCATGGGTGTCGGCAAGAAAAATAATTCTATCCTTTTCCTCGATGGTGACATCATCCCGAACGTTCAGCATTGGCAGATATCCCGCCTCCGTTGTTTTTACGATGCCCAGCACGATACAGTTCGGAAACAACGGCTCGATTTCAAAAATCTTCTTGCCGGTCAGCTCCCCGTGGTGCCTCGTATAAATATCTGACTTGATGGCTCTTGACAGCAACTCCCTGTAGACTTTTGATAAACCCGCATGCCGGATATTCTGGGTGATGAGCCGGCTGATAATCGAGTCTCCGGATACAACTTCGAGAGGGCCGGGGTAGGATCGCCGGGCCACGGGCAACTTTTTGGCGTCCTGTATTTCTGCCACTACGTACGGCAACTGAGCTTGTTCCTTTATTTTAGGATTACTGCTCAAAGAGAGCAGTGTTTTGATGGTTTCCACATCGGCGGTGAGCAGATTCTGTCCATTTTTTTTACGGCTTGGAATAATAATTGCCGATGCGTTATAACAGTCCACTCGCAGCAGATGGTCCGCTTGCAGCGGGTCACCCGTTCGTAAGATGATTTCCTCAGCTCGCTTACCGATGAGCCGGTCGGCCTTGAGTTCCTGTGTAAGTTTGGCCGATGAATTTTCAGCCAGGATGACGAGACGCAACTTTTTAGCCCCGAAGCGGGCCAAAAATCGCTTGAGTTTACCTTCCGATTGGAACAGCTCAACCACGATGGAGGGCGTACGATCGGTCCAGCCCAGAATAACAATATGATTCTTGACCGCTACCGGGGTTAACCCCTGCTCAAGTTCCTCCATCTTCCTTTTTAGTGACTGGGTCATAATGGCAACAAGAGCACCCAGGAACACCACATACCCGCTGATGGTTAAAAATGTTGAGACCACCCGGAGCCACGTGCCTTCATCATCTCCCAGGTACCCGGGATCCGTTAGCCGTAAGAATGCCCACCAGATGGATTCGTTGATGCCGCCTTGCGGATGCTCAATCAGGTACGCAAGAACCCCGCCAGAAAGAGAAATGAGCCCGATAAGAGCCACAACTGCAAGCAGCTGATACTGGGCTCCTTTTACAAATTGTCGCTCGATAAAAAACCGAAGCGGATTGGTTAGCCTGAATTTTGAATCTGCCATTTATTTGATAAAAAAGGTGACGGTGAACAAATTTTTGCCATTACTTTGCATAAAAAAATATCCCTCCCCGTTGAGCCATCGGCTTTCGCATTAACTCTTGGTTAGCTCTGCCCTGAACCGTGGCTCCTGGTTGCGTTCCAGACTATAAACCAGCGTTCCCTGGTCCGGATTGAGTTTAATCGTCCAGACGTTGGTTGATGCGTCCGGAATCATCTCTGCTGTATGTTCATCCGCTGGGAAATATTGTACGTTGGCAGATCCGCGCTCATTCGCATACCCGCCATATCCCGTGTGGTGATCTTCAGCCAATTCATCTTCGGCCTGATCACCCAAATGGTCGTGGGAAAGATGCAGCCCCTCATCCCGCATTTCCAATACCCAGGTG
The DNA here is from genome assembly GCA_009909035.1 of Bacteroidota bacterium. Classification (GTDB taxonomy): domain Bacteria; phylum Bacteroidota; class Rhodothermia; order Balneolales; family Balneolaceae; genus SW132. The sequence goes on along the minus strand of JAAAOB010000109.1, from coordinate 33,283 downwards.
GCGTGCCATGTGTCTCCGCCGCGCACCAGGTCAATCTCTATCATCTCTTCAGTACAGGTTGAGATCGTGGCGTTCAATTCGGTATCTACAAGTGGTTGTTCGGGATCATCCGGAAACGTTGATTCTCCGATAAAGGTCTCACCGCACTGTGAAAACAGGCTTGCAAAAAATTTGTCCTGTGGAGTATCCGCCGGCAGGTCGGGAGTCAGGTCGGACGCTTCTTCCCGGGCACAACCCGCAATCAGAAGGAAAGTAAAAAGAACTACATATATTTTTTTCAAATTGATCAATTGAATGCGATTTTCTGTTATGTTATAAAATCTGTATTCGAATGATATAAAACAAAAGATGTATCTTTCCGATAGGAAAAAAAGAATTCTTGGATAAATGAGTAAAGAAATTGAATCCTATAAGCTTGGCCGCGTGCAGGTCAGGATTACTGAGACAGACGACCCCGACAAATTTCGGGTCGACTGCAACGATGGCACCTACCATTCAGAATTTACCGTGCGCCGGTATGAGTACGAAAACTATAAACGGCACATGAACCAAAAAATCACCCTTGCCTATAACAAACAGTATGATGAAGAGTAGAGCGACATCGCCAACCCGCTTCTCTTTCGTCTGTGAACATATTTGATTAGGATCTACATGAAAATTTGTGGCTATCATGCATTGTTCGTGATGAGACTGACAAAAAATCCCCCTCTTTCGAGGCTGTCCAAAAAGGTTGTCATCCCGTACTTTCCCAAAGGGATCCCAATGGGGGATACGGGATCTCCAATCGTTGATATGGACAGGAGATACCACGCCGTGGCGTGGTATGACTGTTTGATTGTAAAGTTCTTTGTTGAACACCCTTTTTGGACAGCCTCGAGTTTTTTACCTAAGCTTTTCAATTTAACAATTCGACTGTTCAACGATTTAACCTTTCCACATCCTGCAAAGCGCGATACTCAACAATTCAACAAAAAAAGACCCGCCCTTTCGAACGAGTCTTTTGCAATAAAAAAACTGGGCTCATTGTTTACAAGAAGAGCGGAAGCAGCGTAAGCGCCACGATACTCATCAGCTTGATGAGGATGTTTAGAGACGGACCGCTGGTATCTTTTGCAGGGTCACCCACCGTATCGCCTATAACGGACGCAGCATGAGCGTCCGACCCTTTACCGCCATGTTCGCCGGTTTCGATAAATTTCTTGGCGTTATCCCAGGCACCGCCGGCATTACTCAAGGCAATTCCCAGCATCATAGCTGTTCCAAGGGCACCGATCATCATCCCGCCAAGCGACTCCGTCCCGAGAACCAGGCCAACAATAATCGGGGGGATAATAATCAGAAGACCCGGCACAATCATCTGTTTTAAAGCACCCACGGTACTGATGTCCACGCAGCGGCGGTAATCCGGCTCCACTTCACCCTTCAGTATACCGGGCATTTCCTTGAACTGGCGCCGGACCTCTTCAATCATTTCAAAAGCCGCCCGGCTCACGGCTGTCATCGTAAGGCTGGTAAACACAAACGGCATCAGCACGCCCAGGAACATCCCGGTCAGAACATTGATGTTCAGTAAGCTGATGACATCCAGCTCCGCCCGGGTGGCAAAGGCACTAAAAAATGCAAGGGCGGTGAGTCCGGCGCTTCCAATTGCAAATCCTTTCCCGATTGCCGCCGTCATATTTCCGGCAGCATCCAGGGCATCTGTTCGTTCCCGTACTTCATCGGGAAGGCCCGCCATTTCCGCAATTCCCCCGGCGTTGTCGGCCACGGGGCCATATGCATCGATTGCAAGGCTGATACCCAGCGTGGATAACATCGCAACGGCAGCAATGGCGATCCCATAAAACCCGGAGAGCGTATAGCTGACAAAAGCCACGGCGATTATCACAAGCATCGGTACTACGGTTGACATAAATCCTAACCCGAGTCCTTCAATAATATTTGTGGCCGCTCCGGTTTCACACGACTCCGCAAGGCGCTTTACCGGGCGAAAGTGGCTGCTTGTATAAAATTCTGTAGCAAGCTCAATTATCACACCCGCGCCAAGCCCGGCCAGTACGACCCAGAAAAGTGATGAACTTTCGAAGTAAAAGTCTGCCAGGAACCAGGACCCAATCAATACTACAACAACCGAAAAAAGAAAGCTGTTTCTCAACGTCTTTTGAAGTGCGGCTTCCGTATCGGCACGGACCAGCAACATCCCCGCAAGAGAAGCCACAATACCCAGCGAACTCAATGCAACCGGAAAGTAGACGTGTTCGGTTGTCAGCACCAGTCCTAAAGCCATGGCCGCAATCATACTACCTACATAACTGCTGTATAGATCGGCACCCATACCGGCTATATCGCCCACGTTATCCCCCACGTTATCAGCAATTGTAGCGGGATTCCGGGGGTCATCTTCTGGAATTCCCTGCTCAACTTTTCCTACAATATCAGCCCCCACATCGGCGGCTTTGGTGTAAATTCCACCTCCCACCCGGCTAAACAACGCAATGGTGGATGCTCCAAAACTAAACCCGAAGAGGGCAAGAATAATCTCGTCCAATCCAATCGTGGATGTTCCAATATAGAGTAGAGAGGTAAGCCCTAAAAGGCCCAGTCCCACAACAGCAAGGCCCATCACCGCCCCGCTTCTGAAGGCGATTTTAAGCGCTCCTGCAAGGCTGCTGCCTGCTGCGGCTGCGGTACGAACATTCCCTTTTGTGGCCGCCCGCATACCAATAAAGCCAGCAGTAGCGCTCAATGTTGCACCAATAGCATAGCATACGGCGGTCCATACACCAAGAAAAAACCACAGCAATGCGGCAATAATAATGGCAAAAACAGCCAGTGTACGGTATTCCCGGCCCAGAAAAGCCATGGCCCCTTCACTAATAGCATTTGCAATTTTCTGCATCTGGTCATTGCCTGAATCAGAATTACTTACAGACATATAGACGGCAGCACATGTAAGCAAAGCCACAATCGCTAATACCGCTCCAATGATAATTGTTGTCATACTCTTTTCAATTTAATCCTTAATTAGCCAGTTGTTATTACGCGCATAATATAGTGAATCTAAAACAGCAGGAAAGAGAATTTTCAAAGGAGCCGCATTCCAGGCAATGGGAGAGGAATTCTTCTGAGAAAATCAATTTCTTTATTGAACTACAGGATAAGCATCGCATCGCCAAACGAATAGAATCGATACTCATTTTCTATGGCGTGATTATAGACGTTCCACATTTCGTCCATCCCCATAAATGCCGCCACAAGCATCAGTAAAGTGCTTTTTGGCAGGTGGAAATTTGTGATCAGGTGGTCAATTGACGTAAACCGGTAGCCGGGCGTGATAAAAATATCCGTTTCCCCGCTGGAGGCTTCAAACGAGCCGTCGCCCCGGACCGCCGACTCAAGCACCCGCACACTCGTAGTGCCAACGGCCGTAATATTTTTACATTTGTTCAAGCCGGCCGCCTGCGCGTCTGTGAGCCGGTACCATTCGCTATGCATCTGGTGATCTTCTATTTTCTCTGTTTTTACCGGCGCAAACGTTCCCAGTCCCACATGCAGGGTTACCTCGTGTTTTTGAATCCCAATATTTTCCAGTTTCTTCAAAAGATCCGGTGTGAAATGCAGGCCGGCCGTAGGAGCTGCTTTACTTCCCAAATCTTTTGCATATACCGTTTGATAACGCTCTGCCAATGTCTCATCCTGCTCAATATACGGTGGAAAGGGTGTTTTTTTATACGGCTTAAGTTTGGGGTGATCGAGCGGGTGGCTGAGTTTCAGCGTGCGGATTCCATCGTCCGCAATAGCCACGGTTTCCACGGAGAATCCATCAACCGGTTCAACCCTCTTCCCCACTTTAAACTTTTTCCCGGGGCGTACCATCGCCTCAACGGTTGTTGGATCCACAATGCGGGTCACAAATATCTCTTTTGAGCCGTCCTCAAACAACAGCCGGCATTTTTCCACCTTGCTGTTGTTCACCACCAGGGATGTATCCGCCGGCAGGTAACGCCCGATGTTATAAAAATAGTCATCCGCAATAGTGCCCGTTTCCCGGTTGTACACAAGCAGTTTCGAATGATCACGGGGGGTGGCCGGTTGTTGAGCGATGCGGTTGTCCGGCAGGTTGTAATCGAAATCGTTGAGCGTGTAAGACACCTGAAATAGTCGTTTTTAGTTGAGAACGGTTAATTGGATAAGATAAGAAATGTAGTAGCTGGAAACAGTTTTGGAGTGCTCTAATATCAACGGGTTTAAAGCAAGGTTTAGGAATTTCCAGCTTCTATCAAACCGGTAACATTATCCAATTCATTTCTCAAATCAGGGATAATTTCCTCAATAGTATTCCAAACCGCATTCAAATCCACCCCCATATAATTGTGAATCAGTTTATCTCTCATACCAGCCATTTGTTTCCAGGGAATATGAGAATATTTTTCTCTGGTTTGGTTCGAAACATTTTTGGCAGCCTCTCCAATAATTTCGAAGTTCCGGACAACTGCATCTTGTATAAGCCGATTCTCTTTAAATTCGCCACGGTCAATTTGATCGGTATAGTCACTAATCTGATCAATTGAATCAATGATATGGAGAATGTAGACCGTATCACTTTTCATTTTCTAATACATCATTCTCATGATTTAAAATATACCGTAGATCTTGCTCTATCAGGGGGCGCATATATCGGTTCAGCGAAGCTTCTGTGACCAGATCTGTTTTGATACCCAATAAACGACTTAACTCATTTTCCAAAGCCACAAGATCCAGAAGGTTGATATTCTCCAGATCCACCAACAGGTCTAAATCGCTATTTTCAGTTTGTTCATTACGGGCCCAAGAGCCGAAAACACCAATTTTTTTTGGCTTATACGGCAAAAGTGTCTGGATGATTATATTTTCTTCTTTTTGGGTAATCATGTCAAAATATAAGGAAATATTGGCGATAATTTCGGAATTGCATAAAGATGATCAGGCCTTGCCTACAGGAGATGAAGGCAGGTACATATGAAATTCGTAAACCATTCACACATATACTATCCAAACACAGGTAGCCGACTTATCCCACAGGCACACCAAGACCTCTTTTAACCTGCTCCACAATACCGTCGGGCCCAATGCCCACTTCATCATGCAGCTCTCGCTGAGTGCCGTGTTCGATAACCGTATCCGGTGTACCCATTATTTTCACGGGGATCGCCACACCTTTTTCAGCTACATATTCGGCAACCGCAGAACCGAATCCCCCCAGCTTTGTACCGTCTTCAATCGTGATGATCCGGTCGTATTTCGTGAGCACGTGATCGATCATCTCCGTGTCGAGCGGTTTGGCGTATCGCATATCGTAGTGGCCAATATGGATATCGTCTTTCTTCAATTTTTCCGAGGCTTCCACAACATAGTTACCGATAGGACCGAAACTCAAAATTGCTACTTTTTCACCTTCTGAAATGATCCGGCCTTTGCCAATCTCTGTTTTTTGAAATTCATCGCGAGTCTCCATCCCGGTTGATCGTCCCCGCGGGTACCGAATTGCCCAGGCTGAATCGTTGTATTCTGATGCAGTGAACATCATATCCCGCAGCTCCTGTTCGTTCATCGGCGAGGAGACGATCATGTTGGGTATTGCCCTCAGGTAGCTTACGTCGTAGAGCCCGTGGTGCGTCGGCCCATCAGCCCCAACAAGTCCGGCGCGGTCGATGCAAAACACAACCGGCAGCTTTTGGATGGCTATATCGTGGATCACCTGGTCGTAGGCCCGCTGCAAAAAAGTGGAATAGAGAGCGGCAAACGCTTTTTTCCCTTCTGCAGCCAAGCCTGCCGCAAAGGTGACGGCGTGCTGTTCTGCTATGCCCACATCAAACGCGCGGTCGGGAAATGTATTCATCATCGGCCACAGACTGGAACCGCTCGGCATGGCCGGCGTCATCGATACAATATCTTCATTTCGTGCCGCCAGTTCCACGAGTGCTTCCCCAAAAACATCCTGGTATTTTGGCGCTTGGTCTTTTTTTACCGGCTTTTTAACGAGCGATTTACCGGTAATTTTATCAAATGGACTGCTTTGTGCATGCCACTTGGTCTGCTCGCGCTCAGCCGGTGCAAATCCTTTTCCTTTAACCGTTACGATATGAAGAAGCTTCGGGCCCGACACCGTTCGCAAGTCTTCGAGCTGTCGCCTCAACGCATCAACATTGTGCCCGTCAACCGGACCGTAATACTTAAATCCCAGGGCCTGGAACAAAGCTCCCGGAGTAATCGCTGCGGTTACGGCCCGCTCCAGCTTCGACGCTGCTTTTCTCATCTTTTCGCCGGCCCCTTTTAGATGGCCGAGAAGGTCGTAGATCTCATCCCGCATCTTGTTAAAGGTTTTTGTGGTCGTGATTTCGGCCAGGTACTCTTTGAGTGCCCCTACGTTTGGATCAATCGACATGTTGTTATCATTCAAAACCACGAGCATGTCAGATTTCAGGGCGCCGGCATTGTTCATCGCCTCAAATGCCATCCCGCCGGTCATCGCACCATCACCAATCACCGATACGATCTTTTTATCTGAATTATTCAAATCCCGTGCAATAGCCATCCCGAGCCCTGCAGAAATAGAGGTGCTTGAGTGGCCCACCCCAAACGCATCATATTCACTCTCCGTACGCTTTGGAAATCCCGACAATCCTTTGTATTTCCGGTTGGTATGAAACTGTTCGCGCCGGCCGGTAAGAATTTTATGGCCGTACGCCTGGTGGCCCACATCCCACACCAATTTATCTTTGGGAGTATTATAGGTGTAGTGCAGGGCAACCGTCAGCTCAATCACACCTAAACTTGCACCAAAGTGCCCGCCATGCACAGACACCATATCCACAATAAATTCACGGAGCTCATCGCAGAGATCCTGCAGCTGATCAGGGTTTAACTTTTTCAGGTCGTCAGGTGTGTTGATGTTGCCGAGCAGCGGACCTGGCACCGGTTTATAATCTTCCATAACTGAGATATCTATTTCTTTTTCTCGATCTCTTCAATCTTAAGTTCTGCACTTTCAAGTGTTTTACTGCAAATTTTCGAGAGTTTTAAGCCTTCTTCGTAAAGTTTCACGGATTCCTCGAGGGTAACCTCTTCATCATCCAGTTTTTCAACGATAGCTTCCAACTTTGTTAAAGCTTCTTCAAAGCTTGGTCGTTCCTCAGTTGTCATATTTAATCCGTTTTCGAGCGTTAAAGGGAGAGGGCAGGGTGCAGAGCCCCATGCCGGAGTTGATTAATTGACCGTTTTTTTCCTGATGATTTTTCCATCGGAACTGAATATAAGGGCTCCGGAGAGGCTTGTGAAATATTTTTTTGTTTCACCGCGGCTTAACCTCCGGATCGCTTCAGGATCCGGGTGGCCGTACCGGTTGTTGAATGCCAGGGAAACGGCAGCGATTTCGGGCGATACAACCTCAATAAACCGCGAAGTAGAGCTGGTCTTGCTTCCGTGATGGCCGGCTTTCAGAAATTCTGTGTCCAGGAAATCTCCATATCTTTCAATCATCTGCTGCTCCTGTCTCCTTTCTGCATCGCCGCTGAACAGGAATGAGGTCTCCCTATACTGGAGCCTAAATGCCACCGACTGGTTGTTTGCATTATGCCCTGAGGGCGCGTTGCCTTCCGGCCCTACGATGAAAAAACGAATCGCCGGATCCGGAACTAACAGATCCCCGGCAGACAGCCTGCGGACCGGAATGTTGTGATGATATGCCAGCCGCTGCACAGTTTGATAAAGCTTAGAGTCGTAGCTGTATGGCCCCTGGTAGAGTGTGTCGATCTCCACTGTGGGTAGTAGGGAGGGCATCCCGCCGATATGGTCGGAGTGGGCGTGCGTGAGGAGGACGCCGTCCAGTTTATCAACACCAAGATGGTCCAGGTAGGGGCGGATCACCCGTTCGCCGCTGTTGCCGCCCGGGCTCCACCTCCCGGCATCCACCAGCCAGTGGCGGCCCGATGGCGTTTTTATGTGGATTGCATCGCCCTGCCCCACGTCCAGCATGGTAACAGCAAGCGTTTGACCGGCTGTTTTTTTAATGATTGTATCCGCAAGTACAAGGTTCAGGCAGGCCATAAAGCCGATCAGCATCTTCCATCGCAGAGTTTTTATTCGGATTGACGCCAGCGTAGAAATACCGAATACCCAGAGAAAAAATAACAGGGGTGATACCTCCGAGTATGTGATATAGCCCCGAATATCACCCCCCAGGTAGTTTGCCACCCCGCCAATCCACGTAATTGCCCAGCCTATCGGAACCGCCAAGATCTCGGATAGCCCAAACAATCCACCGTGCATACAGGTTATAATGATACCTGCCGGCACGGTGACCGACAGCAACGGAATGACAAGCGCGTTTGCAATGGGCCCGATGATGGAAAACTCACCAAAGTAGGCCGTCAAAACCGGGAACAGGGCAGCCTGAACAAGTATGGAGATGAGGATAATGCTTATAAATCCACCCTTCCAGTTGTAACGGTATCTCTCCGGGATGAGCCGCTGAGCCTCTGGCATAAGCAGCAGAATGACGGCAACCGCTGAAAACGAGAGTTGAAAGCCAACTGAAAAGAGCTGGGACGGCTCGATGATCAGCAGCAGTATAGCGGCCGTGGCCAGCAGGTTTATTGAATGTCTTCTTTTGTGAAACAGCTTACCGCAGGCCAATAGCCAGGCCATAATCGATGCTCGACTGACCGAGGCGCTAAAGCCGGTGAGTCCCGCGTACGCAACCAATAGCAGTGTCAAAAGAGCAAGCCCGGCCCATTTACCACGCCTCCACCGCCAAAACAGGGGAATTGCCAGCCAAAACGGAGCGATAATAAAACCCACATGCATCCCCGAAACGGCCATAATGTGTGACAGCCCGGAACGCGAAAACGAACGCCTCTCTTGCTGTGTCAGTTCCTCTTTATATCCTATCATCAACGCTTTTGCAAGCGGTACCTGCTCTTCGGGAAAAAGTGCTTCTATATTCCCCCGGATGTACGCCCTGAGCGTTTCCCAGCCCAGTCCCTCGTTCGGTTCTACAGCGAGAATATCGTCAAGCCCGCCATGTGCCACAATATTCCGGGCCATCAGCCATGCCCCGTAATCGAACTCATGCGGGTTTCGTACCTCCGGGAATTCGTACAGCTGAACCTTCGCGGATATCGTTGCCCCGATCTCCACCTCCCGATACCTGCCGCTGTCGGCATATGCCCGGAGCCTGTACCGGTGCCTCCAGCTTACATTTTCAGGAAACACAGTGTTGTTAACAGCAATAACATAAACATCTCGCCCGGAGCTGCTTCGTCCGGCCGATGTGATCTCGCCCTCAATCATGAGATTGTCCCATTCGTAGAGCCGCAATGGGGAGGCCTGCTGAATAACCTCGAGCTTTTGCTGGTGATTTACAACGTAGAGGCCGGCTCCAAACGTGACGATCAAAAGCGAATAGAGTGTTGTGGCCCAAGCGGTCTTGAGCACATTGAGCCGGTTGCTGTACCTGAATTCAACCACTGCCCAGGATACAAAAAGCAGGCTGAAACCGGCCATGACCCATACACGGCCGGAATAGTCTTCCATTAACCGGCCGATTAATATCCCGGCTATTAGAAGAGTAGCAATCCGTACTGCCGGCAGAGAAGCAAACGGAAATTTATATGTGGAATAATGACTCATCAACTGTATGAGCCAAAAAACCTGGTTTACTTACACTATTTTATATAAGTAACTGATGAGCTCTCTGAACAGGGTTCTCTTATTATTTCTCTCAATCGACGTTCTACGTCTCCTCTTTCTGCATTTGAGTTCCCAGTTTTTTACATAGTTCTGCAAGAGTTTTTTTCTCTTCTTCGCTCAAAACCGAAAACTCTTCTTTAATTTTTTCGAGGTGCTTCGGGAAAAAATCCTCGATAAAAGACTCGCCTTCCCGTGTTAAATGAATCAATACGGCGCGCCTGTCGTTGGGATCTTTTTTTCTCTTTACATGCCCGCATTTTTCCAGATTATCTACCACCATGGTGATATTCCCGCCGCTCTTCAACAGTTTTTCGCCTATAGCTCTTTGATTCAGAGGGCCAAGGTGATGAAGTACTTCAAGCACGCCAAACTGGCTTACGGTCAAATCAGCTTCTGCAAGATGCCTGTTCAGTCGATTATTCAACGACTCGGTGGAGCGCATCAACTTTATAAAAGCGTTCAGCGTATTGACCTCGCTCGGGGATCCTTTAAAGTGCGTGCCCATGGTTTTCAATTTAAATATTTATGAGCTTACCCGGGTACGATACGGTGCTCATGATTGAATCGACAGCCAGCTAAGGGCTGATTAATTTTGCAAATTTTCGTTTTCCTACCTTTAAATTTAACGAATCACCTTCTGTAAATGTGATTTCGTGATTTATATCTTTAATTTTCTCATCGTTTATGGTTACGCCTCCCTGCTTGATCATTCGCTTGGTTTGGCCGTTGCTTTGCGTTAATCCTGCATCTGAAATAATATCGAGCAGGCGGTGGGTTGACCCGGCATCAAACATAAATTCGGGGGCATCATCCGGCACTTCTTTATTGACCACCGTTTGCTCAAAGTGCTTCCGGGCTTGTTTGGCGGCTGATGCACCATGATACATGCGCGTGATTCTAAAGGCAAGGTCGTGTTTGGTATTCCGTGGGTCTGCAGATACATTTTGCTTTATCCCCGGCAACTCCTCTGTCGGAAGGTCTGTAACCAGTTCATAATACCGGTAGATCAGGTGATCTGGTATAGAAAGAACTTTCCCGTACATATCGTTCGGCGGCTCGCTTATTCCAATATAGTTATCGTACGATTTACTCATTTTTTTCGACCCGTCAGTCCCTTCCAGCAGCGGCATCATCAGGCATACTTGCGGATCCTGCCCGTCCGCGCGCTGCAGGTCGCGCCCAACCAGCAGGTTAAACTTTTGATCGGTGCCGCCAAGCTCCACATCCGACCGCAGGTGCACGGAATCCTGCCCCTGTGCAAGCGGGTATAAAAATTCATGAAGCGATATCGGTTCGTTGCTGCTGAACCGTTTTGAGAAATCGTCCCTTTCGATCATTCGTGCAACGGTCAGCCTGGAACTCAGTTTTATGACATCTTCAAACGATATAGGGCCAAGCCAATCCGAATTGTATACGATTTCCGTTTTGTCACGATCCAGTATTCTTCCGGCCTGATCGAGATAGCTTTTGGCATTCTCTTTGATCTCCTCTGCCGAGAGTGACGGGCGGGTCTTGTTTTGGCCCGTTGGATCGCCAATCAGGGCCGTAAAATCTCCGATGATAAGTATAATGTGATGGCCCAGATCCTGGAATTGACGCATTTTTCTCAGGATGACCGAATGGCCCAGGTGCAGATCGGGCCTTGTGGGGTCACAACCCAGTTTTATTTTAAGCGGATCCCCGCTGGCACGGGAATTTTTGAGCTTTTCAACCAGCTCCGGCTCCGGCACAATTTCCACCGCACCGCGTTTAATGACTTCAAGTTGATGTTCTACTGATGGAAAGCTCATTTCGTTAATTGGTCAAAAATTTTGTTATTTCGGATTGGGTTATCTTCACGAATGGTTTTTTCAAGCGTATCGATGAAATTTTCTATTCCGGGCACCACTGAGGCCACGGCGTCGTACATCACCGGGGCCACCGCAATCAATACGGGGTAGGTCACAGACTGCTCTCGTGTCTCCTCTGCCGGCAAATTCACTCCGGCGAAGAGCCATAAAAATCCACTTAATACGATGGCAGATTTCACTGCACCGAAACAGAGACCGGCAATTCTATTGATAAAGTTCAGTTTTACCAGCTGGAGAAATTTTTTCGCGAGGTGGCCGATACCCTGAACAATTCCAACGGTTCCTATAAATAGTGTTAAACCGGCCAGAATCACCGGGGCGTCACTTCCCTCAAACAACGGCTCAAACAGAGTAGCAACGGGTTTCATGTAAGCAAACGTGATGAAGACGGCAAGAATCATCCCCACAATACCAAGAACTTCCTGGATCAATCCCGCAGTGAACCCTTTATAGGCAAAATAGCCTATCGGCACTATGATCATAAAGTCGAGGCCATTCATAGTCGTCAGAATATCAGGAGAGCTCGTCTTTAACGACACTACTTACAACGGAGCCGTCGGCTTTTCCTTTCAGTTTCCCCATCATTACACCCATTACCTTTCCCATATCCGCCATGGATGTGGCTCCAAGATTCTCAATCTCTTTTTTGACTTCGGCGCGCACCTCTTCTCGACTCATCATTTGGGGTAGAAATTCTTCAATAATGTTCAGCTCGGCACGCTCCTTATCGGCAAGATCTGCCCGGCCGCCGTCGTCGAACTGCTCAATAGATTCTTTTCGCTGCTTCGCCGCCTTCATAAGTACCTGAACCACCTGGTCATCCGATAGTTCAGATTCCCCACCCTTTCGCTCACTGATCTCTTTCTCAAGGATCTTCGCTTTCAGAGATCGTAATACCCGCAGCCTGTCCGTATCCTTCTGCTTCATGGCTGATTTAAGTTCTTCAAGTATTGATTCTTTTATATTCATGACTGGACAAAATTTACTTTAAGACAAAAAAAAAGGCTCCATCCCAACATACGGAATGCAACCTTTAAAGGTGAAATCGTCAGGAATCTTACTTTTTATTATTTTTGATGTACTCATTAACGTCGCTCTGGTCCATCATCACTTCTTTATAGGCGTACTTGCCGCGCTCGTTTTTAGAAGCAATAATTACCTTCGCCATTTTTCTCTGGGCGTCTTTGAGTGCCTGGGCTTCTTCTCCAAATGCTTGTTTCTTTGCCATAACGTGTAACCCTATTTAATTTCTTTGTGTACGGTGTGCTTTCGCAGCACCGGGTTGTATTTTTTTAGTTCAATCCGGTCGGTTGTATTCCGCCTGTTTTTAGTCGTTACATACCGAGAGCTTCCCGGTTTTTCAGTACATTCAAGAATTACCTGTATGCGATTTCCTTTTGCCATTGGTTATACCTCCTTACGTAATGTGCCTTTCTTTCTTGCATCGTCAAGCACTGCAGAAATCCCTTTCTTATTAATCGTGCGCAGTGTTTTTGCAGAAACTTTCAGCGTTACCCACCGATCTTCTTCTGGAATATAAAATCTTCTCTTCTGCAGGTTCAGCTGAAATTTATGCTTCGTCTTGTTATTCGATTTCGAAGACCTGTAGCCGTTCAGTGCTGACTTGCCTGTAATATCATCTTTTCGTGCCATAACAAACTAATTTCTCATTTTTTGATAGACTTCAAAATTACGCCTATTTGGCAATAATATCAACATTCTTTCCACAACAATTTATTCTTTCACCCTGCCCCACGAAAGCCGCCGCTAAAACACCTGTTCAGCGGTTTAAACACATCTCCCGGTGGCTCTTCAACCGTATGGGCCTGCAGACTTTTTACAGCCGTTTATGGTAATTGTCCACACGGCTGGGTGAGGTCTCCAAAATCACACCTAAATCCCCCTGCAGGGCCGCCAACGCACAATCATGAGGTGTGGCAATAAATATGCCTGCTTTTTTTGATTTTGCGCGTACAAGCGGTATTTTTGGGCATCTTAGACGCTATCTTAATTCATACTCAACCCCATATATGGCAAAAAGTAAAGGATCTGACTATAAAGCATCCAATATACAGGTATTGGAAGGTCTCGAAGCCGTTCGAAAACGTCCCTCCATGTATATTGGTGATACCGGGCAGCGCGGACTTCATCATTTAATTAACGAAGTGGTCGACAACTCCATTGACGAGGCTCTTGCCGGCCACTGCGACTGGATAAAGCTCATCATCCATGAAAACGGGGCCATTACCGTTTCAGACAATGGGCGCGGAATTCCGGTGGATGACCATCCTAAACTTAAGCTGCCTGCCGTTGAGGTGGTGCTTACAAAATTGCATGCCGGGGGAAAGTTTGATAAAGACTCCTATAAAGTATCCGGTGGCCTTCACGGTGTAGGTGTCAGTTGTGTAAACGCGCTTTCATCTAAGTTTAGCGCCGAGATTCACCGCGACGGTCAGATTTACGTCATGGAGTTTGAGAAAGGTTTTACCGTCACCCCGCTTCAGGAAAAAGGCAAAACGGATGTAACGGGCACCACCATTACGTTTCAGCCCGATCCGGAAATTTTCACACAGACCACCGAGTTTAAATACGATATTGTTGCGGATCGGATGCGGGAACTTGCATTCCTTAATCCTGAAATTACCGTGGAGATTATCGATGAGAGAGAGGAAGAAGACAAAGATAAGAAAACCATTTTCCACTACGCCGGCGGCGTCAAGGATTTCGTCTCCTTTTTAGACGAGAATCGGGACTCTTTGATTGATGAGCCGATTTTCATTGAAGGAATTGTTGATGATGTGCCGGTAGAGCTTGCCATTCAATATAACGACTCCTACTCCGAAAATGTGCACTCCTATGTAAATAACATCAACACGCGAGAGGGCGGCACCCATATCTCGGGCTTTCGGCGGGCGCTGACGCGATGCATGAAAACTTATGCGGAGAAGAATAATATTATTAAAGCGAAAAGTAATATCTCGGTTTCCGGCGAAGACTTCCGCGAGGGAATGACGTGCGTTCTTAGCGTTAAGGTAGCTGAACCACAGTTTGAGGGCCAAACGAAAACCAAGCTTGGTAATTCGGAAGTGCAGAGCGCCGTGGAAATTATTGTTTATGAAAAACTGAACGAATACCTGGAGCAAAACCCGAAAACGGCCAAAAAAATCCTAGAAAAGGTGATCGTTGCAGCAGAAGCTCGCGAAGCAGCCCGCAAGGCACGCCAGCTCATACAGAGAAAGAGCGTAATGAGCGGAGGCGGACTGCCGGGAAAACTGGCCGACTGCTCTATTAAAGATCCTGAGCACTGCGAAGTCTACCTTGTTGAGGGCGACTCTGCCGGAGGCTCCGCCAAGATGGGCCGAAACAGAAGTTTCCAGGCTATTCTACCGCTTCGCGGAAAGATTCTGAATGTTGAGAAGGCAAAAATCAATAAGATTCTGGAGAACAAAGAGATCCAGGCGATGATTACTGCCCTGGGCACCGGCGTTGGAAAGGAAGAAGATTTTGAGCTCGAAAAACTTCGCTACCACAAGATTATCATAATGACAGATGCTGACGTGGATGGATCTCACATTCGAACGCTTCTGCTCACCTTTTTCTACCGCTATATGCACCCGCTCCTTGAGTTTGGCCATGTCTACATCGCCACTCCGCCGCTCTACCGGATCACATCAACCCGCGGGCAGATCGACTATGCGTGGGATGACCCCACCCGGGACAAAATTATCAAAGACCTAAAAAAGTCCAGGAAGAAGTTTGATGTGTCTCGCTATAAAGGCCTGGGCGAAATGAACCCGAATCAGCTATGGGAAACAACCATGGACCCCGAAACACGCACACTCCAGCAGGTTACCATCGAAAACGCAGCTGCCGCTGATAAGATGTTTTCAACGCTGATGGGTGGCGATGTTGAGCCCCGAAGAGAATTTATCGAGCGCAATGCCAAGTATGCTCAGCTCGATATTTAATCTCCATTCATAACTGAAACAAGCCTACTTAACCCAGCCTCAATAGATGTCAAGCGAAAAGATTATACCTATTACAATTGAAGATGAGATGCAATCCTCCTACATCGACTATTCGATGTCGGTAATTGTATCCAGGGCACTGCCCGATGTACGCGATGGACTGAAGCCTGTTCACAGGCGAGTTCTTTACGGAATGAGTGATCTCGGAATGCTCCACAACCGTAATTACAAAAAAAGTGCGCGTATTGTTGGTGAAGTATTGGGTAAGTATCACCCGCATGGAGATTCGGCTGTATACGATTCGATCGTCCGGATGGTTCAGGATTTCTCCCTTCGCTATCCACTTGTGGACGGCCAGGGTAACTTCGGATCCGTTGATGGTGATTCCGCCGCGGCCATGCGGTATACGGAAGTCCGCATGCAGCGCATGTCCGAGGAGCTGTTAGCGGATATCAACAAAGAGACGGTTGACTTCCAAACCAACTTTGATGACACACTTGAGGAGCCAACAGTGCTTCCCTCCATGCTCCCCAACTTGCTGCTCAATGGCGCGTCCGGTATTGCGGTAGGTATGGCCACAAACATGGCACCGCATAACTTAAACGAAGTTGTTGACGGTGTCGTGGCTACAATCGACAACCCCGATATTGATGCGTCTTCTCTTATGGAGCATGTTACGGCTCCTGATTTTCCTACAGGGGGGATCATTTACGGGTATGAAGGAGTCAAAGAGGCGTACGAAACCGGCCGCGGGAAAGTAGTGATGCGGGCGCGTGCCAGCGTCGAAGAGCTGCGCAATAACCGCGAACAAATTGTAGTTACCGAAATTCCCTACCAGGTTAATAAAGCTACTTTAATTGAAAAAGTAGCCAACCTGGTCAATCAGGAGAAGATTACCGAAATAACCGAAATTCGCGATGAATCGGACCGCGAAGGGATGCGGATTGTTATCATCCTGAAGCGCGGAACAAACGCCGGGGTTGTGCTGAACCAGCTGTACAAGTACACGCAAATGCAGCAAACATTCGGCATCATCAATCTCGCTCTTGTGAAAGGCCGTCCCAAAGTAATGGCCCTGAAAGAGTTAATCGAACGATTTATCGAGCACCGGGTAGAGATTATTATCCGGCGCACGATGTACGACCTGGACCAGGCCGAGTCCCGTGCCCATATCCTTGAAGGATTAAAAATTGCCCTGGACAACCTGGACGAGGTGATCCGGACCATCCGTGCATCAGACAGTCCGCAAGAAGCGAATGAACAGCTTCGGAAAAAATTTGCGCTTACGGACCTCCAGGCCAAAGCCATCCTTGATATGCGCCTGCAAAAACTGACGGGCCTTGAACGGGATAAAATTGACCAGGAGTACAGAGACATTGTTGATCGTATTGAGGAGTACAGAACAATACTCTCCAACCGGGATGAACAGACCGCTATCATTAAAGATGAGCTCCAGGAGCTGAAAGAGCGTTACGGCGATGAACGCCGCACGGAAATCGTATACTCTGCTGAGGATTTTAATATTGAGGATATGATAGCCGATGAAGACGTGGTGGTAACCATATCCAACAAAGGATTTATCAAACGAATGCCCGTTAGCGGGTACAGGCGCCAGAGACGCGGCGGCAAAGGAATGAAAGGCACTACAACAAAAGATGATGAGTATGTAGAGCATCTTTTTGTAGCAACCAACCATAACTACATCCTCTTCTTTACCGAAAAAGGGAACTGCTACTGGCTCAAGGTGTACGAAATACCGGAAGGCAGCCGGCTTGCGAGAGGCCGCGCCATTGTGAATTTGATCGATATTGAAAAAGATGATTCAATTAAAACGTTTGTTCCGGTCAAAACACTGGATGAAGAGGAGTACATCAAGTCTCACTCTATCATCATGGCCACAAAGGATGGGCTTGTTAAAAAATCCTCTCTCGAAGACTACAGCCGGCCGCGGCGCGACGGAATCATCGCGATTAATATTCGTGAGGGTGATTCTCTCCTGGAAGCCGCACTTACCGACGGCGATAGTAACATCATACTTGCCAACAAAAAAGGACGAGCCATCCGCTTTCACGAATCAGAGGCTCGCGAAATGGGACGAAATACCTCCGGCGTGAAAGGGATGACGCTGGATGATGACGACGAACTCGTTGATATGGTTGTGATTAAAAACACCCACGAGGCGACGGTTCTTGCCATCTCGGAAAACGGGTTCGGCAAACGCTCATTGGTTGATGATTATCGAGAGCAAAGCCGCGGTGGCAAAGGGGTCATCACGTTAAAAATCACTCCAAAAACCGGAAACCTTGTAGCATTAAAAGAGGTCTCAGATAACGATGACCTGATGATTATCACCGAGCGTGGTAAGATTATCCGAATGCAGTGCAAAGGGTTACGAACCATGGGACGCAATACGCAAGGCGTGCGGATTATGCGGCTTGAATCGGATGGAAAGATTGGCGGCGTAACGCGTGTTGTAAACGAAGATGATGATGAAGCGGAGGCACCGGTTGTGAAATAATCAGCTCATCTTATCTACTCTCTATTCAAAAGACCTCCCATCCGGAGGTCTTTTTTTTGGTTCATCAATATTTTTAGCGGCTGCCGAAGCGAAGCTCCCTTCTCCAAACAAAAATTATTGGGGTCAAAACTGTACTCTACTTTTATCCGCTTCGCGAATGTGACGCATGGTGAGCCGGCGCTTCCAAACGAAGGTGCCGTCCCTGTGAAAGTAGGTACCTTCGATTTACTTATTAGTAGTGTCGATCATGGCTTGAAGAGTTTTCAATCTCTTATCGACTAACTCCTTTGGATAGAGAATCTCAACGTTATCACCAAATTGCAGAAGCCATTCATTGATATAGTCAAGATTTTCAAACCTGAATGTAACCTTAATAATTTTATTTGAAACCCGTTCTCTCTTAATTATTTTAGTCGGTAGATTAGCCCTGAACGCGCGATCTGCTGAAAGTTGTACCCTCACCCCTATTTCCCGCCCACCCTTGTTAGAACCAAAAATAAGGGCCTCTGCGTCAATCTCCCCCGGCTGCTCGTATTTTTCCTCTAAAATGTTCACATCCTTCATTCGATCGAGCACAAAATTCCGGATCGCCCTTCGTTTATGAGAAAACCCAATCACATTCCAGTGGTCGCGATAAAAAACGAGCAGGTAAGGATCGATCTTGCGCTCCGTCGTTGTCTCATCTGTTTTCGAGGTATAGGTAAATGCTATTTTTTTCTTCTGAGAAATTCCACTGCTGATCAAATACCAGCTCCCGCCCTCTTTTTTGTCCGTTCCAAAATGAAGAAATGGATCCACGATCGTCCGGTTATCGAGTGACTCCATGAACGATTTCAGCTCATCAGGCAGCGCATTTTTAATTTTTAATTCAACGCCGCTGGCATCTTCAACCAGTGATTTATCCACCTGCGATTTTACAAAGTTCAGCCCCACCATGATCGTTGCCAACTCTTTGGAAGTAAACATCAGCGGTGGAACCTTGTAGCCATCCATCACGCCATACCCGCTGTATTTATCCCACGTGACAGGAACATTGATCTCCGACAACACATTAAAATCCCTGAAGATCGTCCGCCTGCTTACTCCAAACTCCTCGGCCAGCTCATCTACCGTCAGTCTTCGTTTCGACTCCTGGAGCATTAGAATCAATTTCATTCGGCGTTCGGAGCTTTTTAATTGGGACATAGGGTATCATATCGTTTCATTTGGGTTGATGTAGAAGGTAAGAAATCAAGAACCATTGGTCATACTTGTTGATCATCCAATCTGATCTATTTACAGCAATGTACAGCTTTATTCGGTCTACAAGTTATTGTTAATATTTACTTTAACACTTAATCTTGGATTTTTATTTGTTATGTGGAGTGAAGCACAGTAACCAACGGCTCAGGGGCACGAAAGCGCACTCAGCTACCACCAACTCCCCCTTTCCCAAAGGGGGATACAGGGGGATTTAAAGTAGTTCGGTTGCAGACAACCCACAATGAGGCACACACAACTCCACAACACCCCTCTTAATCTCCCCTTGATAGGGGAGACTTTTTACTCCCCCTTTCCCAAAGGGGGAAACAGGGGGATTTAACAAACCCAGCTTCTACAAACACATCCCGAAACAAGGGCATAATTACCGCAACACCCCTCTTTATCTCCCCCTTGATAGGGGAGACTTTTACTCCCCCTTTCCAAAAGGGGGACGCAAGGGGATTTAACAAACCCGGCTACTACAAACACACCCCGAGGCAAGACCAAACTCCGCCAACACCCCTCTTTATCTCCCCTTGATAGGGGAGACTTTTTTACTCCCCCTTTCCAAAAGGGGGACACAGGGGGATTTAAACAAATCCAGCTACTACAAACACACCCCGAGGCAGGACCACCCTTCCGCAACACCCCTCTGTTTCTCTCCGCCAGCCAACGGAAGAGTTACCTCTCAATCACAAGCAACCCTTTTCCCTCATAAAAAGGCTCATCGTCGCCGAAATGAAATTCATATAACGTAGTGTTCAGTTTCTTTTTAGAGGAGCTGATTTCTTCAACAGCACCCTCTACTCCCTTCCACATGATGATTGTTTTCCATGGCTTGCTTCCGAGGAGACGAAGCAAATCATCGACTTTAAAAGCGTGTTTGGTAACAATCCCGGTTCCTTTTTCGAAGTCGACGAGCGATATGCTTTTTGCTAAGATTTCTGTATTTGTCAGACCGGCTCTCTCAACGATATCCCCCACCACCTTCATCTTCTTCTTCACATTATCGTTGAGAAACCACTCTTTTCCGGGGTTCGCAATGGCCAGCGGGATGCCTGGCAACCCGCCACCGGAACCGGAATCAATCCATTTATCGTGATTATCGAGCAGCTTTAACGCCATAGGAAGTAGTGAATGCACAATATGCTCCATCACTGTTTCACGTGAAACACTCCGGCTGACAAGATTGATCTTCTCATTCCATTCCAGAAGGAGGTCTAAATATCTCTCAATTTCTTCTTCGTTTTTTTGGTATATCTCACGCGCCTTCTCCAATGTTTCACGTGAAACCTGAACTCTGTTCATTTGATGTTTCACGTGAAACCTATCGCTTTAAGTAAATCATGAGTACTGAAAGGTCGCTTGCGGATACGCCGCTGATTCTTGACGCCTGACCAATAGTCTCCGGCTTTACACGCTCCAACTTGGAGCGGCCCTCGGACGAGAGACTTTTGATCTTATCGTAGTTGATATCCAGCGGAATTGGTGATTCCTCTTTCTGCTTCATCTCCTCAACCATTTCAAATTCCCGCTCAATATAGCCGGCGTATTTGATCTGGATTTCAACCTGTTCAAGTACCCGGTCATTTTGTGTGATTTTTTCAACTTCTGATTTCAGCTCCTCATCCGCCTCAAGCAAATGGTGTAAATGAATTTCCGGCCGGGGGATTAAACTCTTTGCTTTTACCGGCTGACTCAGTGCGGTCGTTCCCTGCTCTTCAAGCATCGGATCCATTTTTCTCGGGCGGACCGTGTAATTACTGATCAAATCATAAAGCTGATCAATTTCCTCTTTCTTTTGACTGAATTCCGCATATCGCTCTTCATCAATCAACCCGAGCTTATAACCCAGTGGTGTCAAACGAAGATCCGCATTATCCTGGCGAAGCAGAATTCGATGTTCCGCCCGGGATGTAAACATCCGGTAGGGTTCTTCCGTCCCTTTATTAATAAGGTCATCAATCAGTACGCCGATGTAGCCTTCGGATCGCTTGATCACAAACGGTTCTTCTTCTTGCACATATCGTGACGCATTAATTCCTGCAATCAATCCCTGGCAGGCGGCCTCTTCATAGCCCGTTGTTCCGTTAATTTGTCCCGCAAAGAAAAGGCCGTTCGTTATTTTGGTCTCCAGTGACCGCTTCACCTGGTGCGGCGGAAAATAATCATACTCTATGGCGTAACCGGGGCGCAGCATCACGGCGTTCTCAAAGCCAGGAATCGTTCGCAGCGCATGGTACTGAACATCCTCCGGAAGTGATGTTGAAAACCCGTTCAGATACATTTCATATGTATCCCACCCTTCCGGCTCCAGGAAGAGCTGATGGCTGTCTTTATCAGAAAAACGGTTGATCTTGTCTTCAATACTCGGGCAGTATCTTGGTCCCACCGATTGAATACGCCCATTGAACATCGGGCTCCGGTCGAACCCGGTTTTCAGCATCTCATGGACATCGTTATTTGTGTATCCAATCCAGCAGGTGAGCTGCTCATCAATCGACGGAAGTTTTTTCGTGGTAAATGAAAACGGGTTCGGATGTTCATCGCCGTACTGAATCTCAAGCCGGCTGTAATCAATCGACCGCCCGTCAATCCGTGGGGGCGTTCCGGTTTTCAACCGGCCGACTTCAAATCCAAGATCTTCCAGTGATGCCGAGATTCCAACAGAGGCCCGCTCACCCGAACGCCCTCCCCCATACTGGCTTTCCCCGATATGGATCAGCCCGTTCAAAAAAGTCCCACTGGTGAGCACCACCGACGTCGATTCGAATGACTGGCCCGTCTGCGTGACGACGCCTGTGATGGCGTCCCCGCTCTCATTTGTAATGAGGTCCACTACATTATCCTGCCGAAAATGGAGATTCTCAATCTTTTCCAGTTCCTCTCTCATCAGCTTTGAGTACAGCGATCGATCACTCTGGCACCGCGGACTCCACATGGCCGGCCCTTTGCTTAAATTCAGCATCCGAAACTGCACGCCGCTATTATCGCTGACGATTCCGCTCAACCCACCCAGTGCGTCAATCTCGCGAACAAGCTGTCCTTTAGCCACACCACCCATCGCCGGATTGCAAGACATCTTGGCGATGGCATCCAGGTTCATGGTAATTAGCAATGTCTTCGATCCGCTCTTTGCGGCAGCGGCGGCGGCTTCGCTTCCCGCGTGGCCGGCACCAACCACAATTACATCATATGCGGGATACAAGCTACTCATATCTAATTGATTTTATTGACTTTAACTATTTTTAAAAAAATCTCTCACAACGTAGTAAAATACCGTTATTTTTGGAATATTTAAATGATTCTGCACCGAAGGACTATATCAACGGAATCGATCGATACATCGTGTACTAAAGGCGAATCCCATGTGGTTTAAAAAGGATAAAAAAGAGACTGACGAGCTGACCTATTTTACCGAACCCTGGATGGAGGCGTGGAAGGTGTCTATCAACAATAGCGATGATTATAAGAAAAAAGGGAAAACCTGGAATGCACCGATTTTGTTGAAGGTGGAGCCGGCACCGGACCCCATCAAAGAAGCAGGTGCCGCCGGTATTTACCTGAACCTGTCCTACGGCGAGTGCCTTGATCTTCGATATTCAACCGCACAGGATGAACGAGCCTGCAACATCATCCTTGAAGCCGATAGCAATACATGGATCAACCTGATGGAAAAAGGGAAGGATCCAACCCTGTCGATTTTAAAAAACAGCGTATCCCTGCAGAAAGGGAGCCTAATCATGCTTTCCACCCAGCGCAAAGCGGCGGAGGCACTATTAAAGACCGCGCCTACGCAACACGATCAGCAGGGAGTGACAGTCAATCCTCCAACTGATGAAGCCGCACGGGATCCCTCCCACTCTTCATTTAAAACGACGTCACACGGCCTGAACTTTGACAGCTTTCCCATGAAGCTGTTTCAGAAAGCAAAAATCTATGGCACCTGGAACCCGGCGGATATCGACCTGTCGATTGACCAGGCCCAGTGGAACGAGTTTACCGATGATGAACAACAGATCCTGGTCCATTTATCCGCCCTCTTTATGGCCGGGGAAGAGGCGGTAACCCTGGATCTTCTTCCCCTTATCCTGGCCGTTGCACGAGAGGGACGCATCGAGGAAGAAATTTTCCTTACATCATTTTTATGGGAAGAGGCCAAACATACCGAGTTTTTCTCGATGTACGTGCAGCAGGTGATGACCGGGCCAAAGGATTTTGAATCCTTTCATAAACCGATGTACAAGATCCTTTTTTATGACAAACTTCCCCGGGCCCTTCATGCTCTGCATGATGACACATCAGCCCGGGCCCAGCTCCGGGCCGCCGCTACATACAATATGATAGTGGAAGGAACCCTCGCTGAAACAGGCTACGCCGCCTTTTCAAAGATGCTCAGAGATAACGAGCTGCTGCCTGGACTTCTTGAGGGAATTGAGAAGCTAAAACAGGATGAATCGCGCCATATCGCGTTTGGCCTCTACCTGATCAACCGCCTGCTTGATGAAAACCCTGACCTTGGCGAGGAGCTGGAAGATCTGCTTGAAGACCTTCTGTATGATGCCACAAACATCATCCATGAAATCTTCTCGCAGTATGAACACGTGCCATTTGGCCTTGAAAAAGAGTGGTTTTTGAACCACGCAATTCAACAATTTCAAAATCGCATTCAGAAATTAAATCTGTAACCGTTAAACCTTTTTTTTCCTCTTCTGCAGAGTCCCGTCATTCAGATCCATCACCTATGCTGCGTAGATACCGGTATCGATGTGATATTGTCCACTTTTAAGGTTCGCCATCCAGCGGTCTTTTCACCCCATGACCGCCTCGATTTAAGACATACAGGTAGATGGATGTGGTTTTCAGACTTTTGTAGCCTAACAGATCCTGGACGGTTCGGGTGTCATAGCCAGATTTTAAAAGTATCCCTGTTAAACGTTAACCTCATTCAGGCATCTATTTAATCTGTTTTTTTAAATAGCGCTTGCCCATTCCTGATTTTAAATATTTTTCTATGGCCCTGGCATCCTCTTCATCTAAACATCCTTCAAATTAGATCAATTTGAACGGCCCACGATTTTGGCCGATATATTTTTCCTTTCATTGTATTGTAAAAAGTGGTCCGGCTGCAGTTAATCCAAACCGTTAAACTTGGAGAAAAAAATTAACAAAATTCGCCCTTGTCTAAACTGTAATGGAAATGAAATTTACATGAATAAAGATGGAGTTTCAGGAGGAGGTTTTGCAGCTGACTACCTGCCTGGATTAGGAGGATTCATATATCACGCCAAACTTCATCCTGCAATATGCCGAGATTATGCATTAGTGCGTTTCTAAGTTGATGAAGACGCAAAATCCAAATTAGAAAACTCTCCTGTATGGGAAAAACCATAGATCAGCTTTTTTAACACAAAGTATTCATGATAAATTAGATCCTGAAATAGAGCAAGCCTAGTGTGTGATGAATTTCAAATGAGAAATGAATCACTTAAATTGAGTGAGTCATCTCTTCATTCAATTTCGGATGACATAAATGAAGCCAGAAAACGCCTTTAAAAGCAGAAGAAAGAAACAGAGGCAAGGCGAAACAATAAATAAACCCAATAATTAACTTCTATGGAAAAAGGGGGGAAATAAATTTTTCTGAAATACTTGGGAAATTTAAATTATAACCGTATTTATTTGCGAATAAATTTTTTCGTATAATTTCAAATTCGGAAAAAGTCTATTTTTATTACACGATTGGAACTAAACAAAACTTAAATATTGAATACAATGGCATACTACAAAACAATTGATGGGAATAAATATGACGGGGAGCTCATCGAGCTTGCTGATAAATTAACAAATAACAAAGCCGGCAATAATCCGATCTCAAAAGCAGATGCTGCTGAATTATTGGAAGCAGTAAAGGATGGGGCTACCTATTCTGATGTTGAAAAAGACACTGTGGCTTACATTCGTGAGGAGTACACCTGGACCGACGCTGCCGATGAGTGGTTTAGAACCGAAATCAGAAAGTGGGCTGCCAGTAAGTAGTTCAATTATTTCCTGTTGAGCAGATAAATGGTTGATAGATTATGTGCTTCTATCAACAAAAATACTATTATTTTGAGGGGAGTTTGATTACTCCCGGCACAGGTACCTGTGATAGAATTTCTCACCAAGGTACCGGGATCAGGATTCCCCTCAGAACTTTAACCCGTCACGGTTGTTCCTCCGGTGCAAAAAATCGGCAAAACCGTTCATGATCCTCAAAAATACCGGGCTCAATAAAGAGGTCAAGAGTCAACGTAAATCAGCACGAAACATCCTGCCGCAATAGGCTTTCCTTAGCTGCTGTTTTGTTTGCGCCATATGATTTGATCTTCAAATACGTCACCACCGCAGGAACCGCTCCCCACCAAACGAGCGAATCCGAGACACAATCGTGCCATTGTATTTATTAGAATAGACCCGGACCTCTTCTTTGGATCCGTTACCACCGGCCTGCCAAAGGTTCAGATATCCAGCTTAACTATATTTATCAACCCAAATTCTGACATTGAGTTTTCGCAAGTACTTATCAATACAAACAGGATTCAAAAATGAACCGTCTATCAATTTATTTCTTCGTTCTGCTATTTTTATTGATCAGCAGCCCGCTGGACGTTAACGCGCAGGATGCAGATGATGAATCATCCATTTGGAACCGGGAGACAGCCACAGGCGACTGGGGTGGGTTACGCACCCCTTTCAATAATAATGGGTTTACGCTTGAGTTAAATTTCATCGGAGACATGATGAGTAACGCTTCCGGGGGAATCCGCCAGAAATCTGTTTTCATACAGAATATTGATCTCAAATTTGTTATTGATAACGAAAAGCTGATTGGCTTACAGGGATCCAACATGCTGTTTTCCGCCCTCCAAAACAACGGAAACAGTATTAGCCAGTACGCGGGTGATGTGCAGGGGGTAAGCAACATTGAGGCAGAAGAAACCATCCGGCTATTTGAAATCTGGATTCAACAACGGCTCTTCTATAACCAATTTTCCATTCTTGGGGGGCTTTATGACGTTAATTCAGAATTCGATGTCATGGGGTCCGCTTCCTTGTTTTTGCAGAGCTCTCAAGGTTTGGGCGGCGATTTTGCCGGTAGTGGTTTAATTGGCCCGCCTACCTTTCCGGCTGCCGGTTTGGGTGGCAGAATCAAGTTTGTTCCGGACCGGAGAATATACATTCAGGCCGGGTTGATGGATGGCGCTCCTGCATCGCTAAACTCTGCCAAAAGCGCGGATTTTACATGGAATAACAGAGGTGGAACGCTTGCAATTGCCGAGCTTGGCCTGCTTTCATATGGCCAGCAGGAATTTATAGCACAAGACAACCTCTCCACCCGGCAAAGCCGGTCGTTTATAGGCCGAGAGGTTAGCAGTGATTACAGAACCAAAATTGCTCTTGGCGTCTGGAGTTACTCAAAGAATTATGTGTCAGACCGTTACGGAACTACTCTGCCAACGGTCACAGACAGCCAAAATGATAAAGGATTGTACATTCTTTATGACTGGAATTGGAATCCCAATCCCAAAAAAACATATCAGCAACTATCCATTTTTGGAAGAGTCGGGTTTACAGAAAACGAAGTTAGCCGTTTTAAATCGTATGGCGGTGGCGGTATCACATACAAAGGAATCATTCCCGGTGACCCAAACGGCCTGGTGGGATTTTCAATAGCCTCTGTACAGGGAAGTAAACTTTTTCAGCAGTTAACTGGAGAAGTCGATGATTCAGAAACCGTGCTCGAATTCACGTATTTAACCAAAGTTATTCCCTGGTTAAACATCCAACCCGATATTCAATATGTCATTAGCCCGGGAACAAACCCAAATACTCCGAATGCATTAGTAATAGGGCTGCGCACGGATATAGCTCTTTGATCAATTTTTATATTCAGTGTCAATGCGAAGGCGAAATACCAGATAAGACCTGCTACAGGGCATACAAATGGAGCGTTATATGACAATAGAAATCATGATAAAATTCTGCTTTCCAACAATTGTATCCCTGGTTATTTTGATCCCTCCCGCCGATGGGGCACAAGGCTTACGATTTTTTTGCAAGAAGATGAGAGTATAGCGCGGCAATTGTTTATAGAGAAAACAGAGCGGCTCACAGATGAGCCGTTTTCGCAGGTGGAATAACGGGTTAAAAAATGAGGATTGGTTTGTTAATTCAATACAAATGCCCGCGAACCCAAGACACCATTGCGGATTCCAAAGTAAAATATGTATCGATCATGCTGCATCAGATTAATAAACTTGAAAAGTGGCTATCTAAAAACAGATCGAAGAAGCATCTATTACCATTACGGGTTGCCGGTCATTTCTTCCTGTTTTTTATGCTGATGGTCAGCAATTTTTTTGCCGTCATACGCTGGCCGTTTGCTTCGTTGAAACGGGTCATAGCCCGTGGGAAAGACCACTCCCAAAGCCAACCTCCGGAAAACAGGGTCCATCATGTGGATGCAGACGGACTCGATCAATTGTTACAGAAACAAGAGGTGGTTCTTATTGACTTTTGGGCGGAATGGTGTGGGCCTTGCATTATGATGAATAACCATTTGAAAAGATTAGCAGAATCCGACACTATTCAATGTACGATTGCCAAAGTTAATACTGTAAAACATAAAGAAGTGGCCGAAGAATATAGCGTTAAAGGATTGCCAACTCTACTGCTGTTCAAAAACAACACGGAGGTAAAGCGTCATGCCGGGGCGTTATCCTTTCAGGAATTAAAAACCTTCATCACCAACTGAAATTAACGAAGGCGTAAGACGCACTGCCACCTCGATCTTGTCAACGGCTCACGGTATAATTGCATATACAACGAATACATCTATGAATCTCAGCGGTTTCTGCACATTTTGCCGGCCTTAAACTATCAATAATCCATTACTACTGCAGCGCTCTAACCATCATACAGGCTCATCACTATACATGGAGAGTGTAAATCTTAAAGCCATTCCTGGATATGATCAGGAGGAGACCATAATATCAACATGGTCCATTACTCGTCTCCCCCACAGATCTACACATAGATCTACTAATAAATTATTTGAATAAAAGAGACCTGGTTTTTTGTCTGTTATCCACTTAAAATCTATATTCGAAAATGTTCTGATCTAATATTAGATCATACAATAATAAAGAACAGGTAGTTAGAATCCACATTCGTTAAATAAAATAATAAAACCACTTATGAAAAATTTAGAATGCATATCGAATAACTTGAATAAAATTGCAAAAGCATCCCATCGGTACTGGTTCCTTTCAGTTGTCCTGGGTGTATTTGCATTTTCGGCTTGTACCGAGACCACCACCGACATTTCGATGGATGATTCCCAGATACATACTGCAGAAGGCATGCAAGCCGAGTTGACACTTCTACAGCCGGATGAACCCATCATTATTGACGCAGATTCCGATGGCGATACAGAAATGGCCAAAAGAAGAGCAACAGATGCAGCAGGCGTTGACCGCGGCCGTTTTAATATTACATTAAAGTATGTTTTGCCCGTAACCCCCGAACAAGAAGAGGTATTCGATAAAGCTGCCGGCCGCTGGGAGCGGATTATCATCAATGATGAGCCTTCATTTACAGGAACTCTTCCATCTGCATTTACCGGATTTCCACCTGTGGTAGATGGAACTCTTGACGATATCGTCATTGAGGTTGTTTTGGCACCAATTGATGGCCCCGGGGGAGTTTTAGGTCAGGCAGGCCCTCGATTCGTGCGTACATCTAACTTCCTTCCATTGTCAGGACTGATGTTCTTTGATGTTGCGGATCTCGACTTTTTGGACCAATTGGGCCTCTTTGAGGATGTTATCGTGCACGAAATGGCCCACGTTTTGGGCGTAGGAACACTCTGGAATGTTCAACCATTCTTCGACAGAAACCTGATTGAAGGAACATCCGGCGCCCCATATTTCTCAGGTAAAAAAGCTAATGTATTCTGGAATGCTGAGGGGGGAACCGATGAACTCCCCATCGAGGCTGATTTTGGGCCGGGTACTGCCTTGAGTCACTGGGATGAAGGTGCACTGAATAATGAATTAATGACCGGTTTTCTGAATCTGGGCGAAAATCCATTGAGCCGGATTACTGCAGGTTCTATGAAAGATTTAGGGTATGGCGCAGCTTCTGTTGGTGAATCCTACGATCTGCCCAAAGGCACTCCCGGTATACCCGCCAAAGCAGCCGGCTCCAGCGAAGGAGTGGACATTGCGAGCATGGAAGTACTGCTTGAGCCTATTGGATTTGTGAACGACAAGAAATAAATGCAGATCCATCTATCCAGCTTCGTTCTAATATTCATACCATTTGACCAGGATGAACAAGAACGTAAAAAGCCTGTGATCAGCTTAAGTGGCTATCACGGGCTTTTTTTATGTTGTCTTCATAAGGTTTTGGATCGTACCATCAATTGAAAGTAATAAGCGTGGCGATATCGACTACTTCGCGTTAGAGCCACCAGGAGAGTAGACGCGCGCAATCCATCGGGAAGCCTATAAAGAGCCAGATTAATACGCTGAGACCATAAATGGCCTGCAGGGCTGAGTAGCCTGAAGAGAAATAGATGTTCTGTGACGCTGTAAACTTTTTAAATTCATCCTACCAAGTTGATAAAAAAATTAGCAGAAGATTCATAAAAGACAGAAAGGTGACACCTTGCTGTCGTAACAATGTTCGCCCTTTCTTGGTAGATTTCTTCAGTTATTATTATTGAAATCAAAAAGACCTATGGAAAACCATTCAACGGCGGCTTGATTCTTCTATCCCAACTTTCGGGTTCTTTCCCCTTCACAAGATGAAAAAATTTACTACGACCAATCGACCTCCGGCATTTTCGGGACAACTATTGATACGCTGATCTCTAAAGAATTGGATGTATCGCTTGCAGGATTTGAAATGAAAGTCCCCGTTGAATTTTCCGCGATTGGCAAAGCACTATTGGGGAATGATATCCTTGAGCATTTTACCGTAACTATCGATTATAACGAAAACAAAATTACACTCCGGCCTGAATCAGACGTTCAGGTTGACTCTCCCTACACATTTATTCCCGGGATACTCAATGATTCACTTTGGGTAGTGAACCGAACAAACCCAAGACTACCCTTTTCACTGGGAGATACGCTTTCAGCCATCAACAACAAAAAACCGGAAGACCTGTTTTCTTCCTTTTGCGATTACTTTTTGAACATCAACCCCCTTGTAGATACCGACTCACTCCTGATCACAAGAGAAGACGGATCTTCAATCAACATTCTTTTCGGAAACTAAGTCTTTTGAAGACAATTACACTACTCTTGCTTGCTTTTATTTCACTTGATCTCCACGCTCAACAGATTAAAGAGTTCTTCTATGTAGAAGCAGAGGATTATGAATTTCCTGTTTTTGTACGTGGAAGCCTGGATTCAAAGAAGTTGATTTTGTTTGTTCAGGGCGGTCCGGGTGAAACGGCTATCGACTTTGCAAGATCCGATTATCCAAAATGGAAAAATCGCTCGAACAAGATTTTGCCATTGCCTATTACGATCAGCGTGGACTTAATCAACGAGTCAAAAAAATTGCCCAAAACAAAATCACCTACGATCAATACAGCCGGGATATCATTGCACTTGGCTCAGCCTTCAAAGAAAAATATAGAGCTGATCTCTACCTGATGGGACACAGTGCCGGCCGAAAAATGGTTTTGCATACTTTGCAGTATTACCCTAAAGTAAGTTCATTTATTGGCGGAGCCATTCTACTAAATACCCCAATCACCACCGGTCATTCTCCCGAGCGATGGTCACATTACCGTACTCTCTACCTCAAGAATCTCACAGAGAAAAAAATAGAGAGCGATTCAAATAGCGATTATTGGCAGGAAACCTATGACTGGATCACGGAGATCGATTCTATCACCACTCCGGAAGATGCCCGCAGATGGAATGATTACGCCGACGCAGCTTTTGCCCCAACCGAGCGAAAGATCACAGCAGGGATGGTGTTTCGGGTGATCTTCTCTTGTCCTTACAATCCCATCAAATATCTGAATCGAAAAGATAATGAGCGAGTTGATGATCTGCTTTGGGAGGACGGAAAAAAACTAAGCACCTTCGACGATCTTAACCTCATAAACGCCCCGGTGTTACTGCTGACAGGACGTTATGACGATGTGGGCTCACCCGAAGAAAACCAACAAGCCCATGAACGTATACCCAACTCCTCACTCACAATATTACCTGAAGCCGGACATGAATCCTTTTTAGATCAACCCGAGCTATTCCATGAAGCAGTACTTCAATTTGTCTCTGAGAATTAGTCTTATAAATCTTAATCAAACCTAATCTTTCCGTCAGCTGACGGAACATGCCGAAGCCGAGCGAAGGCGATGGGTGTTCCAACCCATAGCAGAGCGGAACCTCCGGGCGAGTAATACCACCCCCACCGCCTGGCGGGCGGTTGGAGTGAACACGACATCACTGCCACAGGCGTGATTTTGCTACTTTCTTCTTTTAGTCCTGCTTTAGCGGGGTTGACGTAAAAAGTAGCAGGAGAAAGAATCGGTAAGGATCATTGATCTTATGCTACCCACAAAAAACAAAATAGGGCCAAAACAAGTAACCCTTATACAAATATTTGAGATTTTTATCGGCGTTTTATTCGGAACTACAGTTTGGTTCCGATAAACATTATTCGGAATGTAAACAGCTTTTCTTGCGCTCCTTGTATGAATGGAGTACTATTCGGCATAGAACAGGTTCAGAAATCCTGTTAATAAATACATGTTAGGTAACATTTAAAATTCATCAAACTTCAATGGAATTTTTTGATCACAAATTTACCGCCCTAACACCTTCCTTCCTTGATGATTTGAGAAATTTAGAAAGAGAAGGTGCTATTTATTCACAGTTTTGGAGAGATGATGTTGAAGATTTTAGATTTTGTAGAATTAAATTTACTCCAAAAGAAATAGTTAATTATGTCGAAGCAATTATAGCTTTTGATGAATTTATGTTGCTTAAAAGTCACCCACAAAATTATAGCGCTGAAGACGCACTAACAGATATCTCAAATTCAAAGATTAGGAGAAGAGTTGAAGCATATAATGACTGGGCTGAAAAAATTAGACAAGATACTGCATATTGTTTTGCAGCTTTTTTAGGAGAACATTTAGAGGATCTAGTTTGTGGTGGCCTCGATGATAGGTATGAGTTTTTAAGTGAAACTTACGATCAGAATAGAAAATACATTTTAACTGAAATTTTAGAACTTTTTCCTGAGTCAGTCAGCTACTTGAAAAACGAGCGTGGTTCAAGACCAAAATTTGAACTATATGAAGAACTTGATGTTAGAGATCTATTATTTTCAGTAATTAAACCTGTATTTCCAGATTCCAGAATTGAAGAATCTACCTCAAAATTTGCAAATAAGACCAAGAAAGTTGACATCGTTGTCCCAAAGATTTCAACATTAATTGAAATCAAATTTGTCAGAGATTCTCGACACTACAAAAAAGTCGCAAATGAGTTAATGGAGGACATCGAAGGATATCAAGTGCATCAGAATTGTGATCGATTAATAGCTTATGTTTGGGATCCTCAAAGACTGATTACGAATAGAGAAATTTTCATAAATGATCTCAAAGGCTTGAGAGAAAAGAATGGGCGTAGGTTTAACGTGGAAGTTTACATCAAGCCATAACATGTTACCTAACAACGGTTTCAACGCGGACTTGGCCGCTGTTTACCTTTTTAAAATTTAGTGACTTATAGAAATTCCGGGTTTTAATTACATTACCAGCCAATAAGGCCAAGCCGGTTAAACCGTAGACCGTTATGGCTCTAATAATTATCCATAAGAAGAAATCAAAAATATGGTGGCCTATCGAGGGTACTGTTTTCTATTTCAAGGCAATTATCGCAATTTGGATGTCTGTCGGT
>JAAAOB010000033.1 GCA_009909035.1 Bacteroidota bacterium | reverse complement strand
AAAACAATATGGCTGTAGTTTCAAGCCTGATTCAGATGCAGGCCATGATGGAGGAAGATCTCGGTCTGCAGAATAAGCTGCTGGTAAATGTAGCACGAATCTCCAGTATGGCAACCGTCCACGAGCAGCTTTACAGATCTGATAATTTTTCAAGGCTTGACTTTGCTGACAATATTCAAAAAGTCACTGAAGGCTCTTTCGAAAGCCTGAACGCATCATCCAGGGTAGACTCTTCGTTTGATTGTGAGATAGTGGACCTCAGCATCAATCAGTCAATCCCCTGTTCGCTTATTGTGAACGAGGTGATTATTCACCTGGTTAAAGACGGGTTCTCAACTGTCAATAAAGGAGATTTCCATCTGAAACTCAGCGAATCCGATGATGGATTATCCGTGGTCATTACCATCTCTCATAATGGCAGTTCAATACGAAACCGAATCCTTGGAGAGAGCCGGGCTGCCGCCGGATTTCACCTGATTGACGTACTCTCTCAGCAGCTTGAGGCTGAATACAACTACACGGAAGGGGACGAAAAGCATAAATTTACGGTTCGATTTAAAAAGTCTGATAAAAAAGGGGCCGGCAGCGGACTCTGATTTTATGGACAACGGTTAAGGGGACGTCATTACATATTTCGTGGCCCGAACTCCCGCCAGCAGCAGGCCCACGCCACTAATCACCTGGAAGAAGAGATAGAGAAAGAACAGCGTGTACGATTCAGAAAAATGAATAAATGCCTCCGTCATAAATCCCGAATAGGTGGTATAGCTGCCCAGCAGACCAGTTAAAAGAAAAAGTCTCAGGCTTGATCCACCCTCTTTTTTTTGTGTAAGAACAGTAACGAGTATCCCCATCAACAAACTGCCGAGAAGATTTTCAAGCGTTGCGGCACTTAGCAGGTGCATCTCACCTGCCACCAGCTTAAACAGCTGGTTTGTCCAGTAACGAAGAAGAGTGCCGCAGGCTCCCCCAAATGCAACCCACAAAATATTCGGCAGATGGCGATAAATCATACCCCACCCCAAAAAACTGTGAAAAACAGGTGAAATCCGGCCCAAACGGCTGTAAATGCAGCTGCAACCTGCCAAAAAAGGTAGATCAACAGGTCATCTAACGGACCTGAAAATAACCTGGCTGATTCAAGCGCAAATGTAGAAAAGGTGGTGTATGCCCCCAACATGCCGGTTGTCAGGAAGAGCATGGCGTGTTCCGGCAGGGGAAGCGATACTGCTGATAACGCCAGAAGGATGCCCGCCAAAAAGCACCCCAGGATATTTGCTGCCAACGTTCCGGTATAAATGGAGGCGTTTTTGAAGACTCGTCGTGTAATAATACCCGTCAGGTATCGAAGCGCAGCCCCGATGGCTCCACCGGCACACACCGTTATCAGTTCTGTCATACAACATGATGGTTTTAATCCGTGGCATTAAAAGATAGGTAAAGCAATGGATAATGCACCATTGAAAAACAGAACCACTTGAAAGTTCGACGATTGCATGAAAAAATTGGTAATTTACGCTTCACTCAAAACTTGATTCGCAGCTGCAGATATGTCTCCCTCCATTCGTCCTGCTGATGATATTAAAAGGGCTCTTCTTATTAGCCTGCTGGGATCAGTTATATCGCTTTCGCTCAAAACTTCGGCATTTGTGGTTAGCAATTCTACCGCTGCTCTTTCGGATGCTGCCGAATCGGTAGTCCATCTATTCGCCGTTCTTTTTGTAGTATACGGCTATTACCTGAGCATCAAACCCGCTGATGATGATCACCATTATGGCCATGAACGCATAGAGTTTTTATCCGTTGGGGCTGAAGGTGCCATCATTATTGTGGCCGGATTGTCTATTCTCTATCATGCGTTTATGAGCATCATCACCGGTATTGAAATTATAAACATTAGCGCCGGTATTTTGCTTTTGGCATCTGCTGCCGTCATCAACCTTCTTCTTGGCACATACATTCTCAAGATGGGGCGAAAGCATAATAACATGATCGCTGTAAGCAACGGCAAACATACGCTCACGGATGTATGGACCAGCGGAGGCGTTGTGATTGCCCTTGTGCTGATTCACCTCACCGGGTGGCTTTTTATAGACGTGCTCGTCAGCCTGATGGTTGCCGGCTATATCATGTACGAAGCCTACAAGCTGCTCCGGTTTTCCGTGAAAGGGCTGATGGATACCCGGAGTCTTTCCGTTGACAATTCCCTGACACGTGTCCTCGAGCGGGAGCTGCCCGCAAAAGCCAAAGGGTGGCATCACCTGCGCCATCGAACATCCGGTAATACCACCTGGATTGAATTTCATCTTGTATTTGAGGATGATATCAACCTGAAACATGCCCACGACGAGGCGACCACCCTGGAGCGTAAACTCATTGATGCACTCAACACCGATGCTGTAATCACCATCCACCTTGAACCGGATGAAGCACACGATGAAGCGCACTCTATCCTTGAGGGGGCCAATAAAAAGAAAAGCCTGGATGAGTTTGTTTAACTTGACAATTGATCACGCTGAATAATTTATCCTTTCAACAATCGTAGTATCCTACGTACATTGCAACACGTTCTGTTTATTCATTAAAATTATCCTCCATCGCCTTGAAACAGCTGATAGCCTCCATTTTATTTTTGTTACCGCTGGCACTTGTCCCTATGCTCCAGGCCCAAGATGGTGGGGAGTTTAAGATCGCACGGGTACAATATCGCGGCGGCGGCGACTGGTACAGCTCACCATCGGCACTACCCAATCTTGTGCGATTTGCTAAAGAGCAGGTACCGCTGTCCATAAG
>JAAAOB010000150.1 GCA_009909035.1 Bacteroidota bacterium | reverse complement strand
CGTTTGCGTAGTAGTGGGTGTTTAAATTTGTATTGGGAATAGATTTCTCACCTACTCATCCGATTGATAGCATGGCATGAATCATTTGCCACCACCACTCATCAGATAACTTGCCCCAATTCGGAAGTTGAATCTTAACAACAGGTTAGGATATTCAAAGACCGAAAAAATTTGTAACAAATACCAAATCCATGCATCATACATATACAGAGAGCCACGTTTAAACCGGCTAAAGCACCCAGAGACGCCGGTCATCCATTCAGAAAAAAACCAAAATCATCATGAGCAGCTATGACGATTCATCAAACAGAGCCGCATCGGGAAAGAACAACCAACCAACCAACAATATTTCCTTTGAGGAAGCATGCCGGTGTTATCTGACGGATGCGGAGATACAGGTTGTAAGATTTGTTGCTGACGGCTTTACCTGTAAAGAGATTGCCGTAAAGCTTGAAAACAAGCCGTCCACTATTCAGACACATCGGAGAAATATTAAGAAAAAGCTGGAGCTGAAAGGATACAGAGGCCTGGAGAGGTGGTGCAGAAAGTATATCGATGAAATTCGGGAATATTCGATTTAACAGGTAAATCCGCCATACCTACTTATTGGGTAATATTAGCAGTTGCCTTATAAAACCCAGTAACTTAAGTTTAACAGCAGAGAGCAGTAGAACGCTTGTGCAAGTTTTTTTCTGTAAAAGTTATCTAACCATAGCTGGTTGAATCTTCTTTGGAGGATCCTCCAAAGAAGATTTTCGTTTTTCGCGAAATTCGTCCAAGGCTTCCATGCGCAGATATCTGCGCCCGGTGATCCAGTCCTCATGTTGCTCTTTGAGCATCGCTCCAAACAGTCGCAGGCAACTGGCCGGGTTCGGAAATATCCGTACCGGTTTGCTTCGGCGCTTCAGTTCCTGGTGAAGCCGCTCGACGGCGTTGGTGGTTCGAACCCGTCGCCGATGAGAGGCCGGGGCTACCCGAAACACGGTAAGGGTGGAGTCAGCCTCCTCACTCAACCAATCCGCCAGATCCGGTAAAGGTTCCGATAGCCGATCGATCAGCTGCTCCAGTTTGTCTTTCGCCTGCCGATAGGTGTTGTCTGCCCGCCAGATCTCTCGCAACGCATCATGTAACTCCTGCTGGCGTCCTTTTGGCGCCTTATCGAGGGTGTTACGTTGGAAATGGTACTGGCAGCGTTGCCAGGGGGTCCCGGGGAAGTGAGCTTGCAAGGCCTTGCGAATCCCCGGATGGGCATCACTGGTAAACAACTCCACCCCTTTCAGTCCCCTTTTCTTGAGTCCGCTGATGAACTCGCTCCACACCGTCTGCGACTCGCCCCAACCAGTATCAACGGCCAGGACATGGCGGTGGCCGTCCTGGCAAACCCCAATCGCCACCAATACAGCCATATCGACAATCATCCCGTCCCGGCGGCAGCGCTCATACCGGGCGTCGATCTTCACGTACGGGTAGTCTCCGGTGAGTCGACGCGTTCTCCAGCCCTCCAACTCCGCATCCAGTTGCTTGGAAAAACGGCTGATCGTAGGTGCCGAAAACTCTTTGCCCAGAAGCTGTTCGGTTACTCGCTTCATTTTTCGGGTGGAAACCCCCTGCACGTACGCTTCGGCCAGTGCGGCCACCAAGGCTTTTTCGCTCCGCTGGTAGCGCTCCAGGATCGACGGATAAAAGTCACCATCCCGGGTCTGCGGTACCCGCAGGTGCAGGCCCCCTACCCGCGTGTAGAGCTGCCGCGGCTTGTACCCGTTGCGAGAGGTGCGCCGCTTCTCGCTGCGCTCATAGGGATCGGCGCCAATGTAATGATCGCGTTCGAGTTCCATCAGTTGTTGGAGTCCTAATTGTAAAATTTCGGCCAACAAATTCCCGGAATCGTTATCCAGTAAATCTGCCAGATGAAATTGTTCGTCAGTCTTTGTATTCTTCGATTGATCGGTCATGGCAATGATGGTTTGGTTATGATTTTTAGTGATTCACATTAAACCTAGCCATGGCCTTTCTTTTTTTCTACTTATCTACTTTTACAGAAACTATTATACACAGCGAGTTTCTGTATTTGATTTTGTGAAATTTTGATTACATCAAAAATTGGAAAGATATAGTTGAGCAAAAAGACAAAAATGTCTCAGTGAAATGGGGCATTTTTCTAATCCAGTCAATATTTGAAAGGGAAAAATTTCTAAAAAATCTCTCTAAGATTGAAGTTTTGATACGAAGTTGAGAGAGGTGGGAAATTCTCAATGCAGTCAATGAGACATCATTTTGAACAGGTCTGAAATACCTTTCAATTCTTCATGTTTTTATCAGGATCTAATCATAATACCAACACTAGCCTTTAATGTAGAATATTCGGCTACTGTATAACTGGTTGAGATGGATATAAAACCCAACTTTAATCGAAGTCCGCCTATACCGTGAATTTCATTTGCACCATCTAATGTAATATTAATAGGCACTGATAAACTTTGTATTTGATGTGTGGTACCATCGGGATTAGTACCATCAGAGTGGGGGATAACTACTGGATAGGGGCCTTTCGTTGCAATATCTGTTGTTGAATGTTGATACCCAACTCCACCAAAAAGTGATAGAATTGAGAATCTTTTTCCAATAACCAGGTTGGCGGTAAATGTGTTTGTATCAAAGTTTATGGCTTGTCCTTCCCATTCCGAATCCGGATAATCGTTTTGGATATGTACATCTTCAGGGGGTAAAACTTCAAATTTAGTATTTGCACTCAAGTCCATCATGCCTGCCTGGACGGACAAATCAAATGGAAGTTGATCATTAAATAAAAGTTGATTCAAGCCTATTAAACCACCAAT
>JAAAOB010000054.1 GCA_009909035.1 Bacteroidota bacterium | reverse complement strand
TGACCTTCCAATCGGGTCCAAAGTTTAATACGTGTTCAAATAATTCGGATATCTGGCTCATTATTTTTTAATTGAAAAATAGACTCATATTGAATTACCCACAAACTTTCCTGTAGATCCCCTTGGGTTTTGGTGCCTTAAATTTATAGACGACAGTAAAACTCACGACGATCACAATTGCAACACTGAAGACATAGTTGAAATTTAATTCAAATAGCATGCCTGATTCTTTAGGGTGGTTTTACATGTTGTTTTAAGAATGCATGAAGCCTGAAAATCGTGTCGTCCTTTGAGTCATGAATGATATATCCATCCTCATCCTCTACCCTGTAAATGATTCTGCATGGAGGCAGCACAACGTCCCAATCTACTGAATGCTCAAACTCTTTACTTATGTTTCCGCAAATAACCGACGTTACGATTTTGTTCTATTCTGAGAATGTCAATAACCTGCGATTTTAATAATTCAGTCATACAAATAGAGGTGTTATTGGCTCTTCAATTAGCTCGGGGCACAAAAAGACCCAAAATATCCGCTAACCATCCAAATCAGGCTTACTCTTGATTGTACCAGCGCCAATCGCCAGAAAAACAACGCCCAGAATATAAAATGTTGTTTCATTCCCAATAAAGCCGGCAATTAAGAAGCCAATGGAGGCAATAATGAACATGATACCACTGAAATTTTTCTTCATTTGTCTATTGGTTTTAGACAGATTTCGTAGTTTTACACAGTATCGTTAAATGTGTGGTTCACTTCCTCACGCACCATTTCTTTTCATTATCCATAAATTAGTACTATAAAACAAGGCTGAGTTCAGGCTGTAAAAAAGTCTGACAAATAGCTGCTACCATTAGTCCAGCCGAGAATGGCGATACCGTGTCGGAGCACGCCATGACTGTTCAGGTTTGTAGCCCGTCCATAGCGTCATCGCGGGCTTGATCCGCGATCTCCCATCTCATTATCTAATGTGAGCTATTTAAAGCTTGGATTTGATTTAGAAAAATTTGAGTTCTACGACATAGCGATTTAGATATCTTTAAAAATTTACAAATCAGACAAGATCGACTTCAATCTCTCCCAGGACTGATTCCGTGCTTCTCTATTCGCTTCAGATCCATTTGGATCGTCTCCGCGGCGCATGTAGGCATGGCCGGCGCCATCGTAAATCACATAGTCGTAGGTGTTATTGTATTCAGCCATCAATTCTTCTGTTTGCGGGATGGTTGAGTTAATGCGCTGATCATCTTCGCCGTAATATCCATATACCGGAACCGAGATGTTGGCATACGCTTCTTCATCGGATGGCGGGCTCCCGTAAAACACCATGGCTGCATCCAATCCACCGGCATTGGTGGCATACCGGAACGTCTGAGAGCCGCCCCAACAAAATCCGCCTACCACAATCGTGCCGTTGCCGGCATCCAGCCCTTCAGCGTATGACTGAACCACCATCAGGTCGGCCGTAATCTGGCCGGGATTGAGCTGGTACAGGGCGTCGCGGGCAGCATCAGACGAAGCAAAATCGGATGTACGGCTGTGGTCCTCATCAAACCCGGAGAGAAGATCCGGCGCGATGGCGATATACCCGGCTTCGGCCATCTGGTCGGCAAAACTGCGAACCCAGTCGGTCAGGCCCCGGTTCTCGTGAATAACAATCATCACCGGAACATTGTCGGACGTTTCGGGGTAGGCCACAAAATTGTTGACCTCGCGGCCGTCATGTTCAACGGTCACCCACTCGTGATGACGTGGTGAGTTCTCAAGCTGCTGCAGGGCAAAATCCTGGGCTGTGGTGATACTTGTTAAGAGAAAGGAGAGAGTAAGAAGAAGGAGCGTTTTCATGGGGATCTGGATTCGGTTGCTGTTGTATGCCGTGGAATATTGATAGACAGTTCACAAACATACGGAATCCATGGAAGGTTCGTTGAGTTATCGAACAGTCCACGGCCTGCTATTAATCCCAAAATCGCCGCCATCACACCAGGCACTATCCGCTCTATTTCGGGACTTGCGCCGGTCTCTATTCTGCGCTTGTTAACACCACGGAAATCACCAATTCGCTCTGCCCATGGAATGTAGATCTTTCGCATCGCCGGTGCTAAGACCATATCCCTACTCTTCAATCCGCTGCTTAAGATGTGCAATATGCGAAGGCCCAACCTCACAGCAGCCGCCCACAATCGTGGCACCACTATGGATCCACTCCATCACGTACGAGGCATATGTTTGCTCGTCCAGATCCGTTCTGGGGGTAAGCTGCCCCACGGTTCCTCCCGGTTTCAGAGGTTCAACGGTGGTAAAAGCATTGGCATATGCTCCATAAGGAATGGTCAGATCTTTTAACGAATTCATCCCTGCGCTTATCGCTTCCGGGGAAGAGCAGTTGAACAGAATGGCGTCCAGGGAATACCCGGACATGGCATCCAGCGCTTCATTGACTGATTCCCCGGACCGGAGTTTGACCGGCTGTTTATCTGACAGTGTAAAACTCAAATAAACCACTTTACCGCTTTTAAGAGCAGCCTCTGATGCTGCTTTCGCTTCTTTTATGCTTGAAATGGTTTCGATGAGAAAAAGGTCGACAACGGGCGCCTGGACGGCAACAATTTGCTCATATTCATTTGCAAGCTCTGCCGGGGACCGGTCATCCGGAACATAGCTTCCCGTCAATGGTGGAAGGCAGCCGGCGATCTCCACATCTTCTGCAATCGCCCCAAGATCATCCCGGGCGTTCAGCGCAATTTCGGAGGCCTGCAACTGGAGCTTTTTGAACCAATCGATTTCACCATCGCGCCGAAGCCTCGTTGGGGTGATCGTGTAGCTATTGATGGTAACGATGCAAGCTCCCGCTTTAATGAACTCTTTGTGTACCTCTTTGACGATATCCGGCCGGTCCATCATCACTTTGGCAGACCAGAGCGGGTGAGCGCTCTTCCGGGATCGCCTGTAGATTTCCTGGCCTGTACCGCCGTCCAATAAACATATATTCTTCATATCTATTCGGATGGTAAATTATTTTGAACTTTTGGTCAATTCGTGCTCCGGGCTGGTTTGTACGTTTTATGGGTGCGCCGGCTCTTCGGTCGATTGATCGTTACCGGATATACATTTCCCGGGCGGTAAATAATTCCGAATCGTTTGCTGACTTTCGTTCGGTTGTTTTTACCCTGATATTATTGGACCTGCGGTGTGCGAACGAAGACCTGAATTCCGGAAA
Organism: Bacteroidota bacterium; assembly: GCA_009909035.1. Taxonomy (GTDB): domain Bacteria; phylum Bacteroidota; class Rhodothermia; order Balneolales; family Balneolaceae; genus SW132. The sequence continues at coordinate 13,487 of JAAAOB010000054.1, read as the reverse complement.
AAACATCCCCATTGACAAAGAAAAAAATGAAGACCCCCTGGCCAACGCGAGACGTGATGTCGCAAATCTACGAGCTGAATCTCTGGGGGACTGATCATCAATCCGATTTCTATTCGGGAATCGGGTCGCATAGCCCCGACCTTGTGAACCCCTACGTGGAGGTGGTTTCATCGTTTTTAAGCTCCTTTGAGAACCCGATTGTGGTTTGTGATCTGGGCTGCGGAGATTTCAATGTGGGCACCAAGCTGGTAGGCCCAGCACGGAAGTACATCGCGGTGGATATCGTTGAAGAGCTGATAGAACATAACAGATCGGCATTCAAAGAGGAGAAAGCGGAGTTTCACTGCCTGGACATAACGGCTGACGAACTCCCAACCGGTGATTGTGTTCTGCTCAGGCATGTCCTGCAGCATCTGTCGAACAGTGAAATAGAGCGCGTGGTGCCTAAGCTGGAGGATTACCGGTATGTGATTTTGACCGAGCACCTCCCTGAAGGAGATTTCATACCCAACAAGGATATCCTTTCGGGACAGGGAATCCGGCTTAAAAAGAAGAGCGGGGTCGATCTGCTGGCGCCACCGTATAACCTGAAGATAAAAGATGAGAAGAGGCTATTGATCCAGCCGGCCAAACAGAGCCGGGGAGTGATCGTGACGGTGCTCTACAGAATGGAGACCTGCTGACATCCCCGGAATGATACCTATTCTGAATTCTACTCAAGCTCAAGCATGGTCCTCAACAGAAACCTGGTAGGCGTGAAGCGGATTGTCGCGGTCGCCCTCGAACTCATTGTTGTACTCTTTTACCTCTTCAAGAATCGCTTTTACGGTCTCTTCGCTTTGAAATGAAAAGAACAAGGTAGAGTAGATTCCCTGGTCACCCTGTGAAAACCATGTGCGGATGTCGGGCTGATGCTTCTCCGTTCGGAAGCCGTACATCTCGGTTTCGCTGTAAACCGGCACATTGTTTTTCGTCATCATGGATCGAACTTCATTGGTAAATTCTGCGACGCTTAGGATGATTAGTAATTTCATGGGTTTGATGGTTTCGATTATTTATTGAAAAAACTCACTTATAAAGAGACTTTGAAAAAATTAAGAAGCAATTGCAAAGCTCTTTCTGTATGGCCGCGAAGTCACGAGAACCCGAAGAATCACGAAGGCTGATAATATGCTGAATCTGTAACCCTTCGTGAATCTTTGAGTCTTTGCGTCCTCGTGGTAGAAATATATGGCCACTTTCTTTAATAAAGCATCTCCTCAAGCTCATTAATATGAAGATATGCGTTAGAAGACCTGTCAGGTTTTTAAAACCTGACAGATCTCGCAAGGGTTAATTCCTCATGATATCTTCGGGCTTCATATGCTTCTTGGCCATAAAATAAATCAACGGAACGGTAACCAGCGTCAACGCTGTGGAGGCAATGGCACCGCCCATCAGCGATATGGCAAGTCCCTGGAAAATCGGATCAAACAGAATCACAATCGCTCCGATCACTACCGTGCCGGCCGTCAAGAGAATCGGCATGGTACGAACGGCTCCCGCCTCTACTACGGCGTCTTCGAGTGAATTGCCTTCATGGAGGCTAATCTGAATAAAGTCGATCAGCAGTACCGAGTTTCTCACCATAATACCGGCCAGGGCAATCAGTCCGATCATAGAGGTGGCCGTAAAGAATGCTCCTGTAAACCAGTGCCCGAGCAAAATCCCGATCAGCGACAGTGGTATGGCGATCATCATAATGATGGGTACACCAAAATCCTGGAACCAGCCTACAATCAGGATGTAGATGATAACGAGCACCAAAGCGAAGGCGATACCAAGATCGCGGAATACTTCGAGCGTAATTTGCCACTCACCATCCCATTTCACCGTCATGTTTTCGCTGGTGAAGGGCTGACCGGCATATTGCTGCTCCATACTGTATCCAGCCGGAAGAGGCAGCTCATCAATTTTGCCCTGCGCATCCAGAATGGCATAGACCGGGCTTTCAATTTCACCGGCAACCTCGGCGGTGACGTACACCACCCGGCGCTGATTTTTACGATGAATGCTTTTGTCAAGTGTGGTCTCTTCAATCTCGATAAGATCGGTAACGGGCACCATGGCGCCCGTTTGAGACTGTACATGCAGGCCTCCAAGCTCATTCACACCGGAACGGCCGGCTTCACTCAGTTTCATCTGAATCGGAACCAGAGACGCTTCATCTTCGTCGTACAGAGAGCTCACTGGATGCTGGCCCAGGATCATACCCAAAGCCTCGGAAATCTGGTTGGGCATCACTCCCGTTACGGCGGCTTTATCGCGAAGAACTTCGAATCGGTATTCGGTCTGCTCATCCTCCACCATCCAGTCGGTATCTACAATGCCGGGTGTATCGGTGAAGATCTGCTTGATCTGCCGGCCCAGGTTGCGCTGCATTTCCAGGTCGGGGCCATAGACTTCCGCAACCAGCGTAGATAGAACGGGAGGCCCCGGGGGAACCTCCACGACCTTAACATTCGCTCCATACTTTTCACCCACGTTCTGAACGATCGGCCGCATCCGCTTAGCAATATCGTGGCTTTGATCCGATCGTTGGCTCTTATCCACAAGATTCACCTGGATATCGGCGACGTTCGACATCTGCCGCATATCGTAGCTGCGTACCAGGCCGTTAAAGTTGATGGGCGCGTTGGTTCCCGAATAGGTTTGATAGTCGTACACCTCGGGAATTTCGAGCAGGGCGAGGCCCACTTCCTGCGCCACGGCTTCTGTACGTTCAAGAGTTGTCCCTTCCGGCATGTCGATAATCAGCTGAACTTCATTTTTATTATCAAAGGGAAGCATTTTTACTTCCACCGAGCGGGTATAGAACAGAACCAGCGTTGCAAGGAGGAAGACAAAGGTTCCCAGCAGAAACGCCCATCGTTTCCACGTGATCTGCATCAGCGGACGCATCGTCTTATCGTACACCCTAAAGATGAATGTGTCTTCAAGCTTGTAGCTCTTTCCTGACTTTCCGCCGGACTGTACTCTTGCTGCACGCAGTAACCGGTATCCAAGCCAGGGCGTGGCAATCAGTGAAATAATCAGGGACAGGATCATCGCAACGGTAGCGCCAATGGCAATCGGGCTCATGTAGGGTCCCATCAAACCGGACACAAACGCCATGGGAATGACGGCCGCAATAACGGTAAAGGTTGCCAGAATAGCCGGGTTTCCAACTTCATTGATGGAGTAGATAGCCGCCTGCTTAAGAGGCAGTTTTCGCATCTTAAAGTGCCTGTGCATATTTTCGGCCACAATAATGGAGTTATCCACCACAATACCGGTCACGAATACGAGGGCAAAAAGCGTAATCCGGTTGAGGGTATAACCGTACATGTAATAAAAGAAGAGCGTGAGCGCGAAGGTGATAGGTACGGAAATAAAGACGACCAGCGCACCCCTCCAACCCATTGCCAGGAACACAACAAACGATACCGAAAGAACGGCCACAACCAGGTGAATAAGCAGAGTATTCACTTTATCGGTTGCTGTTTCACCATAGTTTCGTGTGGTTTCAACGTTTATTTGATCGGTGATGACGGAACCGGTCAGCTCACCCACCATGCGGTCAATATCTTCGGCAATTGCCATGGCATCGGCGCCCTGACGTTTAGCCACGGAGATGGTTACCGCCGGGAACGATGATCCGGCTTCCAGGCCTTTTTCACGGGCCGAAACCGGTCCGGGGGAGTAGGAGACATAGTTGGCGGGTTCACCGGGTCCATCGAGAACATTCGCTACATCACGAAGCAAAATGGGATCGCCCTGGCGAACATCCAGTACCAGGTTGCCGACATCATTCGCCGTTTCGAGGAAATTTCCGGTCTGGACCAGGAACTCTTCATCATTGCGTGTGAAACTGCCCGATTTGAATTCGCTGTTTGCTGCCTGTATGATCTGAGCCGTGCGCAACGGGTCAATCGACAGGGCTGCCATCTTACTTTTGTCCAGAACAATCTCAACTGTTCGTGATCGTCCGCCATGAATTTTGGTTTCCGCTACGTCGGTGATCGACTTGATTTCATTGTCAAGCTCCTGTGCTACCCGCCTGAGTTCATAATCACCAAACGTTTCGCTCCACAGGGTTAGGGTGACAATGGGCACGTCGTTAATAGACCGCGTTTTAATCAGCGGCATGGAAACCGGCGCGGGCTTTGTGTCCATAAATTTCATCACCTCGTTGTAGAGCCTCACGAGACTCTCTTCCACATCCTGGCCTACGTAAAACCGGGCCGATACCATCGCCTGCTGCGGCATGGATGTTGAATAGACATACTCCACGCCCGAGATATTTGATAATATTTTCTCGAGGGGAATGGCGATTCTGTTTTCGACTTCCTGGGGTGATGCGCCCGGGTATCCGATAAAGATATCGGCCATGGGAACATCAATCTGTGGTTCTTCTTCGCTCGGTGTAAGCCAAACGCCGTACGCACCGATCGCAACAAAGGCGACCATCAAAAGCAGCGTGAGCTTCGAGTCGATAAACGCCTGTGCAATGTTACCTGCTAATCCGGTTTTCATTTTCTGGTTTTTCCTTTCAAATTCTTGTTAGTTAAATGCATTAAATGTCATTTCATTGAAAAAAAGGCTTGTAGTCATCGGATGAGTTTTTTCGAAAAATTGAGTTCTACTGAATGAGTATGTCATTCTTACTTGTCTCATCCGATGACTCCTATTGACTGTCAACTTATGACACGACATGAATCCTTTACTGAATATTTACAAGCTGCCCTTGTCTCAAAGGCTGATTCATTGAGGCGATATACTGTTCACCCGGAGTGAGGCCCGTCAAAATTTCCACAGTCTCGCCCGCAGTTTTCCCGGCTCGCACCCATCGGAGAACGGTACGGTTCTTGTCTGATAGGGTGTATACGCCCGTCAGCTGTCCCCGCTGAACCAGGGCCGATGTCGGGATGTAGAGCGCATCTGCGCCTTCAACCCGAATACCAATCTCTGCAAACATTCCGGTTTTAAGCTGGGAAGCTGCTTCCGGGTCTGTGATTTGTGCTTCAATGGCATACTGCCGGCTCATTGGGTCTCCGGCATTGCTGACGGCGGTAAGAACGGCACCCGCTGCATCAATTCCCGCGGCCGAAACCGAAACGGTAACGCTGTCGCCCTCACTGATTTCACCAATCCACCTGGCCGGGACGTTAGCTGTAATTTTCAGCGTTCCGGGATCAGAAACGGCAACGAGTGGGTGTCCGGGAGCGGCCATGTCTCCGGCAGAAACAAATTTGCGGCTTACGATGCCATCAAAAGGCGCCCGTACGACAGTGTACTCCAGCATCTCGTTCACTTCGCGCATGCTGGCTTCCAGTGCTTCCACATTGGCCCTGGCAATATCATACATCGTGGAGATGTCGTCCAGCTCCTTGGAAGTGGCGCTCTCCTCTTCGTATAAATTCTGGATGCGGTTCAGGTTCTTCTCTGTATTTTCGAGATTGGCTTTTGCCTGTACCATATTCGCTTCGAGCTGCATCTTCTTTGCCCGAATCTGGTCGTCTTTGATTCGCGCCAGCACCTCTCCTTTTTTAACATTTTGGCCAATTGAAACGGGAACTTCTGTTACCGTACCCATCACGATAGTGCTGAGATTGGCCTGGTTATTACTCTCTACATTTCCGGGAAAGCCCTGTGTACTCCCGCTGGTTTGTGCCTGTGCAGTGGCAACCTGAACATTTACCGCAGTTTCATTGAGTGCAGCAGGCTCTTCGGAACTGCAGGAGCTAAAAAGCAGCACAGAGAAAAGCATTGCAGTGAAACCGGTAAATGTTTTGAACCGTGATGGATTTAAAATATTCATGATCATTATTGTTGAATGTTTAGTTGTTAAGATCTTTTTCGAGAAGCATCTCAAGCGTTGCGATGCTCATATTGTATTTATAGAGGGCAGCTACATTTTTGAGCCGCGCCTCTGCAAGTTTGGTTTCGGCTTCAAGCAGGTCGGTTGTTCGCTGCATTCCCTGCTCGTACCGGTTGGTTCTGATCTTTACATCTTCTTCAGACTGGGCAATCGATTCGTCTGTGAGCTCCAGTTCCTGCTGCGCATGTTCGAGCGCCCTGTACGCCTGCCGCACCTGATTTTCCTGCTCCATGCGGTGGTTCTGCTGCATGGATTGTGCCTTTCGATAATCAGCTTTTGCCTCCATCACCTTGCCAATGTTGCTGTATCCCGAGAAGATAGTCCAGGTCAGGTTGGCGCCAATCATGTAAGAAGACGCATCAAATCCGGCAAAATCGGGATCATTAAACTCGTAGTAGCCAAAAAGATTCACCTTTGGCAAGAAGCTAAAATTGGACGACTTCACCATGTTTTCAGCCGCGTTCACGCGATACTCAATCGCACGGGTTTGGGCATTGTTGATGGGAGCGGTCACTAAATTCTCCGGCAATACGGCCAGGTCTATTCGGGCAAGGTCTTCGGTGGGTGTAATTTTTACCGAGCCGTCCATCCCCAGCAGAATCGCCATCTCTTCCTCAACTTTGGCAAGCTGATTTTCGGTATTCAGCTTGCGGCTCTCCATTTCAAGCTCATACACCCTGGCTGCCAGGAAATCCTCCTTGCTGATCAACCCCTCTTCAAAAAAGTTTTGTGCCTGCCGGCGATGTTCGGCCGCGGTTTCGAGGGCAGTCTCCAAAACGTCCAGTTGCCGGTGGTGCAGTATTAAACTGTAGTACTGATTTCGAACCTGGAACTCCACATAATTACGAGTACCGGCGAGCTGTTCATCCGCCGAATTCAGCTGATTTTTTACCGCGCTTCGCTGCAGAAACATGTCTGGATTCAGAAGCGGCTGCTGTATTTTGAACGCGGCACTGTAGTTTTGAGTAACGTCTGGATCGGTCAGCAGGGCGGGATTAAAATCCTGCTGGGTCACGATCTCCTGCTTCAGCTTAAACCCAAATACATTCAGCGGGTCGTTGGTTGATACGGCATTGTACTCGAATGAAATCCGGGGAAGGAATACTGCGTTCGTCTGGCGGTATTGCGCCCGTGTTTTATCAACATCATACCCGGCCTGTTCCAGTGTAAAATTCTGTTCGAGTGCCAGCTCTGTAGCTTCCTCCAGAGATAACTGCAGGTCATCATCATTCTGTGATAGATTCTGTGCCCCGATCCGCAACGGTATAGCAAACAGTACCAGTCCGAGGATTCCTCCGGTTAAATAGATGTAAAATGGCTTCTTGTAATTCATGGCTTTGATATTTGTTTTCAGGACACCCATCCCGTACCGCGATTAAGGTTTTTTGAAGCCCAGGTTGTACTTCTCAATTATTTGTTCCGCCAGGCACCACCGGGAGAAAGCCGACTGCATCATGTTTACTCCCACAAAAAGGGTTAGCAGATACCAATAGGGTGAAAAAAAGTGCGCCAGTATCAGGCTTCCGGTGATCATGCTGCCGGCAAACAGTCGCATGGTTCGTTTTACAGGATTCATAATTTTGGATTATTTAGATTTAGGATTGAAAGTGTTTCAAAAACCACGCTTTTTCTGCCAGCACCTTTTCCCAATGCCGGAACAAGCTGTTGTTTGATAGCGAGAGATCATCAGAATCAAAGCGTCCATCAACTTTACGGGCTGTTGTGCCCTGGTCCAGGATGTAGCTTCCGCTCGCTTCAAATGTTTGATCGGGGGATTTACCGGCCTGTCGTCGCGCAATGTTATGTGCAACCACGCGCGCCTGGACCTCTGCAAAAAAACCGGCCATTGGAATCGCAGGTTTCCCGTGCCCCTGTAAGGATGCGATATCACCAATGGCGTAGACCTTATCGAATGGTGTTTGAAGTGTTTTGCTGTCTACCTCAACCCATCCGGACTCCCCGGTAAGCCCCGCCTCTTCTAAAAGTGCCGGACAGGTATGTTTTGGAGTGTATGCAAGCAGATCGTATGCTTCTTCTGCTGATCCTTTTGTGGGATCAGAAAAGCTAAGACTGTTTTCATCGGCACCTTTCAGTTGATGCTTCGGCCTATACTGAATCCCTTTTTCTTCCATCAGCCGGCGGACAGCCGCAGAAATTTTTTCGTTAGCAAACGGCATCGGGCGGTTTTCGGGGGTGTAGAGGGTGATCTCTGCGGCATCACGACATCCCTTTTCGCGAATAGTATCTTCAATCAATAGTGCGGCTTCATAGGGGGCCACCGGGGATGTGTGGGGAAGGGATGATACCGTGACCGCAATGTTTCCGCTTTTAAACTGGCTCAGCTCTTTATAAAAGTCAGAAGCACCTTCTGATGTATAAAAATTGTGCCCAAACCGGTTGAGATCATACTTGTCCCTTTTTTCTGCCCCGAGGGAGATGACGATGTAATCTCCCCGGTATTCGTTCCCTCCGGAGATCACTGTGTGGGTGTCGGGATCGACAGACTCAATCTCTCCATACACAATCTCCACACCTCCGAACTCAATCCCGTCCATTGGATGTCTGATCTGCTCCTCCTTCCGCTTGCCGACCATCATCCAGGTGAGGGATGGAGCAAACAAGGTTGATTTTTCTTTTTCAAAAACCAGTATGCGGGCCAGATTAATCCCGTCTTCATTTCCCATTTCATTTCGAAGCTGTTTGGCAACTGTGACGCCACCAATACCACCACCTAAAACTAAAATTGTCGGTTTCATAATGTGCCTGTTTTCAATTATCGATTTTATTGTTGGCTTACGGGTTTCTTGGCAGCCAGCCAATCCATATAGCCATTTTTAAGTCTTTTAGCCTGAAATCCCTCGCGTCGCAGAATATGTACCGCTTCATCGGCTCGCAGGCAGAGCGGCCCCCTGCAATACGCCACGATTTCACGTCCCTCCGGCAGTTCATCAAGGCGATCGTTAAGCGTTTTCTGCGGGCAGGAAACAGCGTTTATTATGTGCCCCAGGTTGTACTCTTCTTCGGGCCGTACATCAATGACGAACACATCCTCATTTTTTATTCTATCGCTTAATTCGTCGCTGTCAATCATATCGAGCGAATCACGGTGGTTGCGAAAATCTTCCAACAGACTCTTGATCTGGCTGTTCTGCTCAAACCCAAGCTTTCTTAGTGCACACCAGGTATCCAATACAGATTCCCCGGCCAGTTGGTAGTACTTGTATTTTCCTCTCTTTTCCGTCTTTACAAGTCCTGATTTTTTGAGCACCTGCAAGTGCTGAGATGTATTTGCAATCGGCAAATTGGTTTGCTCCGCAATGTATTCGACCGGAAAGGTGCCCTGTGCCAAAAGATCCAGGATCTCAAGCCGGCTGGGATTACTTAAGGCTTTGGTTACCTGCGCCAGCTCCTGGTAGAGAGAGGTTTTGAACGTTCGTGTATCCATGGATAAGGGATGATTTTTTAATCAATAATTTTGTTGAATGTATAGTACGGCAAATTCCACCAACATTCAATATTTTTATTGAATGTATATTCCAGTCCATTTCAGCTGAGTGGGGGAACGGCTGGGATTCCGGTTAACGATGAGATTCTGAGTGCCCCGGTGCGGTCGGCTTTACTCCGCGGCTCAACGGCTGCCTTTCCGAATGTAATGATCTCAAACGTGACGGTGCAGGAAGAGATGATGTAAAAATCACCATTCAGGGTGGGATTGACACAAATGGAAAGATACAGCGGCTGGAGAAGCCCGTTTTTGCCGGTGCCTGAATAACGTTTCTCCACAGGGGATACCCTTGAACAACATTTGCTGAACAAGATGGTGAATCACATCTGCGGGCGGAGTCATTCGCTTGTCCCCGCAGAACGCCCGCATATGCTTGCAAAAGAGCTTAGGATGGATCTGGTTTATGCCGAAGAGCTTTCAGATCAAACAGAAGCCGATGACAACGCAGGCAGGCAAAAGCTACGCCGTTAATATTCGTACTTCCAGCGGAGGTCAACACCCTGGCGGCTGTCATCGCCCTGTGTAATAATTAGCTCAAGATTTTCTTTCAGTAAATATTCCAGGAGAAAAAGGGTTTTAGGCGATGTGTCAACTTCATTGACAAGAGCAAAGAATGTTCGCCTGTTTAGGTACCAGCCAGTCAGTATGGACGTGCTGCTGTCCGAGCCCGTGCGGGAGTTATCGATTCGAACTACATCGATCCCAAGCTGCTGCGAAGCAAGGATTTCTACCCTGTCAAGAATCACATCCATGGCAACATCGGCCACACTGGGACCACCCCCGCTGCCGGCCACCACCTGCTCCCAGGATTCCAGCTCGTAAAACGGGCGGCCAAAGATTGTATAGCTCAGGATATTCTGAAGCTCCATTTCCGGCTCACTGTCGAACCGAAACTCCGGCTCCTGGCCTGTCCCTTCGATGATGTAATAGATCGTGATATCCGTGCGAGACTCCGGCGGCTCATATTGCGTCCGTACGTTCAGATCGGGATTGTCAACCGGTCCCGTGAAGGTTACAAATGCCTCATCCAGTTCAAAGTTTTTACCCAGCGGACGGGCATACCCGCTGACACCTTCAAGCTGGCCAAACATTTCGAGTTCCTCTTGTCTGCCTTTCAACAGGTCCACACGGCCGCCCAGCTCAATCTCAAGATCCAGAAACTGGCTGTTTCGAATATAGAATTGACGCTGGAAATTTACATCCATCTCGATCTCCATGGAATCATAAAACTCAAGTGGATTCACCTCCTCTTCACCCTCCAGCACCACATCTTCTACTGCTCTTTCACCAAAATTCTGAAGTTTAACGAATCCACTTAGAAATGTCAGCGATCCGCTGAGGTTCGGCTGATCCACAGTTCCCGTTATGTTCGATGTAAAGTCCACGATCGCATTATATTGCTGCGTATTTGCCGCCCGGAATTGAGAGCCGCGAATCTCAAGATCCAGCTGACCCGGCTGTAGATTCTCAAGATCCACCGATCCTGATGCGCGGATTCTACCCGGACCACTGCGCATTGAAAAGTTCTCCAGCTCAAGCTCTTCGGAACTCAGGTTGATCCTGCTCTTCATTTCAGACAGCGTAATACCGGCCTCAACAACCCCGATTGAGCCGCGGCGAAGCTCAAGGTAGCCCTCCGGCTGCAGATTGCCGAGCGTTCCCGTTACGCTTACATCACCATCCAGCCTTCCTTTTATACCCCGTACCATCTCTTTATTCAAAAAGTCGTTCACGATGGCGAGATTCAGCTCACGGCTCTGTAAACTAATGCGGAGGCTGTCTTCATTTGATGGCAGTTCAAGCTCTGCTTCTCTCAAATCTATTTTGAACGGTACTTGCGAGGCGATATCCAGAACCTCCTCTCCCCTTGAAATAATATTTCCCGAAAAATCCAGCTGACGGTCTTCGTGCTCGTAAAGAACCGACATATCAAACGACTCTATCGGCACACCCGACAGCCGGCCGTCCCTGAAATTGAGCCCGCCGTTAAACTGGGGCATCCCGGCCCTGCCACTCAGATTTCCGCTGAATGAAACGGTCCCCGACGTGGCCTCCGCTGCATTGCCTGGAACGAACAAGAGCCAGTAATCCACAGCGGTCTCGTTAAGCAGGAACCTGCCATCGATGGCGCGATCAAAAAACTGCTCATCGAACGTGAGCGGATCTCCCGGCAAATACGGCACTCTGACGTAGCTGCTGAAAAGCTCAGACCCTTCGTGGATTCCATTGACCGCAACATCCAGCCACTCATTTTCTATTGCTCCCACAAACTGAAGAGTATCCATCCGTCCTTTTTCATACTCAATTTGAGAATAGATCCCCCGGGTACTAAGCGACAGCGTATCGGGACTGTTGTGAAACTGGAAGTGACCTGACAGAATTCCATCTGTAATCTGTTCATCGATCAGTGTGCGCTGAAGTACTCCCATATTGATATTTCCAACCTCCAGGTAGGCGCGCTGAGTTTCACTATCAATTTGCGGGGCGGAGAACTCAATAAATGCTTCTCTGCCTGCCGACTGTACCCTCATGGTGTCAGCCCGAAGTGTATTCCCGTCATAGGTTATGTCAAAATTCTCCTGAAGGGAAAGCGTGCGGCCCTGTGATACGAAATCGAACCTTGAGGTTGTCAGTCGGGATTGTTCAGGGGTGATGCTATATCTGCCCACATGGATAATTTCACTTTCATCGTCGTTTATCAGCTCAAACCCTATATCGCCGGCCGTTTCATCCTTTCCAATAAGGGCCGTTGCCGAAACGATAAAATCCTGTATTCCCTGGTTCATCACAACAGGCCGCCCGATTTCAAGCCGGCCATCCAGCTCGATCTCCTCCATCAGCCGTGCGGTGGCATTACCGCTGATTTTTTCTGACGTAAACAAGGTATCGGCCTCAATATCCCTAAGCTCAATATCTCCTTTAAACTCCAGCTGGCCGATCGCATTTCGGTTAAGTTCCCCTTCGAGCTCGCCCACGGCCATCAAGCGTTCAAGCCCAACAAGAGGTGCCAGCGGGTGCAGATCCTTGATGTCTGCTGTAAAGTTCAGCCGGTTCCCGGGGTTGGTGAGCTCAAATAAGTGCTGCCTGAGAGACACAGCCGCATCAGCAATATCACTTTGAAGGGAAGCACGTTCCACGACTACGACCTGGTCCCGGATTTTCACCTCCGCCCGCAGGGAGTCGATCGGTTCGCCATTGACCAGGCTGGAGTCGATTGCCGCCAGGGCCGTCAGCTGTAGTTTTTCGGGATCAATAGATTGCCCGCGGCCACGTATGCTGCCGTTGATACGTGTTGGAAACTCCTGGCTGAACCCGCTGAAATCGGCCAGGTCTACATTTTTGAATCCTGCACTAAATTCATAGCCGGGTTCGATACTCCACGACTCCACTGCGAAATCTGCGTTCAAGCGGCTCTCCCGTACTTCGGCAGAGAGGGTTCCCTTCATGCTGTCCGGCGTAATGCTGCCGTTTAGCCGGGCCCCTGAGAACTGCTGGTCGCGAAATCGACCCTCTGCCAAATTTAGGTCCAGACGGCCCTGCATTATCCCCGGTTCAAATCCTTCTCCCTCAGCCTCGGCTGTAACCCCCAGCCGGCTGTTGAGTGATGGATCCGCAAGCCAGTCCGCCAGGTTCAGGTTTTCTGCTGTCACCGATCCGGCCCAGAGCGGACGCTGCCCAAAAAGGTCCGTCACACGGCCGGTCAGCTCTATCGCCTGGTCCTGTTTCCGCAGCGATCCACGTGCCGACAAGTCTCCATCTGCAAGGGTATAGCGAACCTCACCACGATCCACCCCGTAGGCATCGAGGGAAAGCGATTCAATCAAAAGATCCCCCTCAAAGCCGGCGGTTTCAATATCTGAAAGATTCATACGGCCCGATCCGGAAAATTTTGCATAGTCGACGGATGGCAGCGTGCTGTCTCCAAGCAGCTCGACGCCATTAAACCTCCGGGCTTCGAATGAAACCTCTTTCAGCAGGAAAGGCTCGGTGATATCCGTGCCGGCTGAAAGTGTAAAACGTCCCCCGGTTCCTGCATCTGCCGTTACGGAAACGGTCAGATTCTCAACCGTTCCCTCCAGGTTC
>JAAAOB010000142.1 GCA_009909035.1 Bacteroidota bacterium | reverse complement strand
ACCACCGGGCTTTCGTACCCTTCCTCAGACACACTGGCCACGCCAAAGAAGTAGTTGTCGATCACAATATTTTCGAGGGTGTATTCTGAGACATCTCCCGTGAGGCGCCCGTGGGTCCAGACCGGAGAGGTGGTCAGCCTCCAATAGACTTTGTAGCCATCCAGCTGTGGGTTTTGCCCGGCATCCAGGGCATCCCAGCCCAGCGTGGTACTGGGCTGAACCGCGCCCTCAATCTCCACGCCGGAGGGAGGCGCTGGCGCCTTGGCCATGCCGGCAAGCGACACCACGTTCAGGGCAGTTAGCTTTGCGGCGTAGTCGAAATCTACGTGCTCAATTACGTCGCCATACGCAATACCGTCTTCCGTTCGGATATCCTGGTGCTGCCAAATGTAGTTTTCGTTGGTTTCCATGATGCGCACGGCCGGGAATCCCACATCATTAAACGGGCGATGGTGCCCTCCGCGGCCAAACCGGTCGAGCCGGTAGATCATCATCACGTCCAGATTATCGATGTACTGCTCACCCATCACGTGGATATAGCGCGCCAGGTTACGCGAGGGCGAATCGACCTCGCCGCCGGTAAACCGCCGGATCCTGCCTTCACGCTCCGTTTCCACAGCGCGGGTGCCTTCCGAAAAGACGCGTGCTGTCGTATTGTTGATGACCCCGTTAATTCCTTCAATATTTCCGATCATATCGTTATTCAGCACCGCCTTGATGCGCCAGTTGTTCTCAAGTGCGTATTCCGCAAGAATTTCTCCTCCAAACAATCCCTGTTCCTCACCGGAGAGCCCGGCGTAGACAATCGTGCCGGGAAATTCATGCTTTGAGAGAACCCGGGCTGCTTCAATGGCTCCGGCCATACCGGACGCATTATCGTTCGCGCCGGGAGCATCGATCTCACCGTCCATCACATCAGATGCCCGCGAATCGATATCACCGGTCATCATCACCACCCGGTTTGGATCGGCGGTACCCCGCTGCACCGCAACCACATTCACGATCTCCACGGGGTTCGGTATCCGGTTCTCACCACCGACTGTTCCGCTCACATAAAACACCTCGAGGCATCCCCCGCACTCGTCAGAAATTGCTTCATACTGCTGCTTGATCCAGCGTCTGGCAGCTCCAATTCCACGGCTGTCGGAGGTAGTGTCAGACAGCGTGTGGCGTGTTTCGAAACCGGCCAGTGTGCGGATATCTGATTCAATCCTGCTGGCGGACACATCCCCGGCAAGTTCTTTCAACAGCGGCTGGTAGACCGGCGAAGAGGAGACACCGCTGTTGGAATTTGTCTGGGCGTAAGCCGTAGAACTTATTGACAGAAGAAATGACAAGATCAGCAGATTAGACAGGATTTTCATGCAGAAGAAATTTGAGTGATTGAAAAGAAAATCTAACATAGTAAAATGTGAGGTATCAAAAAAATGGGGTTCGCTGGAAAGGGGGTGCGACGATCACACTCTTGCCGATCGTCAATTCCCTGATGTGTAGCAATTTTACATGCCAATTGTGTAATATTTTTGGATTATATGAGATTCTTTTTCAGACTTTGTATCCTCATCTTGTGAAAAAATCTTCAGCAACATATCGATTCATCACAAATGCCGTGACAGTCGTGCTGTTGATGGCGTTTCTGGTTCCTACCGGGAAGCTGGTGACGTTCTGTATGATGGATATGAACCCTCATGCGTCTGCTTCGGTCAAAACCCATAGTGGACACCCGGGGGGCGCTCCTGCATCCGGTATCCATTGTGAGACACAATCCGAATCGAAAACAACCACCAGCGATCCGTGTGAATTTAAATTGATTTGCGCCTGTGGTATTGGCAAAAGCCAGCTTGGCGACCAGCAATGGATTCCCACCGCAAAACATATCGAGATCCGGCTGACCCGCCATAACGATCTTCCCCCATTTTACACCAGGGGCCTCCAGCCGCCTGCCGATCAGCAAATCCGTATCGGCGAGTACGACCCACCCCTCTGGCTCCTCTACGACACCTTTTTGATGTAGCCTTTCATTTTATTGGAAGGAATAAACCTCTCCTCTCGAAGAGGAGACAGAGTGTAGTGAGCACGCAAAGCGTGGCTCGCGAAACTCAGAGGTGGGTTGACGGAGCTTAGATCTGGAATTGATACAATCAACGCGCTAAGTGCCCCGCAAACACACCCCTCGCTAAACTCATCCGGCAATGCCGGTTCGTTTACGCTTTCCCCTTCTCGAGAGGGGATTTCCCTCCTTACCATTCCTCAATACTACCAAACCCAAAAACCAACTTATTACCCTTTTAAAAAGTCTCCCCTCCCTGTGGCAATCTTTTTTGGCACAGGGAGGGGAACAAGGGGTGGGTCCAACATGACAAACAAACTCATACGCTTTTTTCTCGAAAACAAACTGATTGCCCTGCTGATGTTCCTGGCGTTGGCCGGCTGGGGAATTGCTACAGCACCGTTCGACTGGGACATCGATTTTATCCCGCGCGATCCCATTCCGGTGGATGCAATCCCTGACATTGGAGATAACCAGCAGATCGTGTTTACGGAATGGGCCGGTCGTTCGCCCCAGGATATTGAAGATCAGATCACCTATCCACTCACGACGCAGCTCCTGGGCCTTCCCGGGGTTCGGACGGTTCGCAGCAACTCGATGTTCGGGTTTTCCATGATCAACGTCATTTTTGAAGATGATGTGGAGTTCTACTGGAGCCGGTCCAGAATCCTGGAGAAGCTAAACGCCCTGCCCGGGGGTACGCTTCCCGATGGCGTGCAGCCGGCACTTGGTCCCGATGCTACCGCACTGGGCCAAATTTTCTGGTATACGCTGGAGGGGTATGATTCGGACGGCAACCCGGCAGGAGGCTGGGATCCGCAGGAGCTTCGGTCGATCCAGGATTTCCAGGTGAAGTATGCATTATCATCGGTGGATGGCGTAGCCGAAGTGGCCAGTATCGGCGGGTTTGTGAAGGAGTACCAGGTGGATATCGATCCTGCAGCGATGCGCGAATCGGGTGTGAATGTGAACCAGATTGTGGATGCGGTTCGAAAAAGCAACCTGGATGTGGGTGCACGGACGATTGAGATGAACCGGGCAGAGTACATGGTGCGGGGCCTGGGATATATCGAATCGCCTGAAGACCTGGAGGAGAGCGTGGTTGCTACAGTGGATAACATCCCTGTTCGCATCAGGGATGTAGCCCGTGTGAGTATGGGGCCGGCGCAGCGCCGCGGAGCGCTCGACAAAGCCGGTGCCGAAGCAGTTGGAGGCGTAATTGTGGCCCGGTTTGGAGAAAATCCCCTCGAAGTGATCAATAACGTGAAAGAGGAGATTGAACGGATCGCACCGGGCCTGCCGTCGAAAGAGTTGTCCGATGGTACTGTTTCACGGGTCCAGATCGTTCCGTTTTATGATCGCGCAGGACTGATCTATGAAACGCTCGGCACGCTTGAAGAGGCACTTTCGCTTCAGATCCTCATCACCATTGTTGTGATTATCGTCATGGTGATGCACCTGCGAACATCATTAGTGATCTCCGCCCTGCTCCCGCTGGCCGTGCTGATGAGCTTTATCCTGATGAAATATGTGGGTGTGGATGCCAATGTGGTTGCCCTGGCCGGGATCGCCATTTCCATCGGTACCGTGGTGGATATGGGGATCATCCTCACAGAAAATATGCTGCGGCATATGCATGAAAAAGATCCAAAAGAAAATTTGCTGGAGACGATCTATCGCGCGACTGTCGAAGTAAGCCTCGCCGTGATTACAGCGCTCATGACCACCATCGTCAGTTTCCTGCCCGTCTTTATGCTGCAGGCGCAGGAAGGTCGCCTCTTTGGGCCGTTGGCCTGGACCAAAACGTTCATCCTGCTGGCTGCGCTGGTGATTGTCATCACCCTGATCCCCGCCTTCTCCCACTGGCTTTTTTCTCAAAAAATTGATAAAAACCGCTGGAAGATCTTCTGGAATGGCGTAATGATCACCGGCGGACTCGTTGTTGCACTCACCGTGTACGGATGGGGCGGGCTGATTCTTATAGCCCTTGGTATCAATAACCTTGCCGGGATCTATCGGGAAGAGTATCGTCCGTGGACACCGTGGGTTAACAATGCAATCATCTTCCTGGGCGTGGCCTGGCTGCTGGCCGGCAACTGGCTGCCGCTCGGGCCACAAAACCCGGTGGCCTTCAGCCTGATCTTTATCCTTCTACTGGTATTCGTGATTTTTGGGCTCTTCTGGCTCTTTATGAACTATTATGAGCGGCTGCTGGATTGGGCGCTTCGAAACAAAGCCATCTTTCTCTCACTACCAGTGTTGATTTTGATCTTCGGCATGATGAGCTGGCGCGGTTTTGACACCACGTTCCGCTACGTTTCAGACGGGTTGAACGCCGTGGGAATTGAGATTGAAGAGACGGGAGTATGGACTTCCCTTGATAACCGATTTCCCGGTTTGGGACAGGAGTTTATGCCTACACTTGAAGAGGGATCCTTTTTGCTGATGCCCACCACTATGCCTCATGCAGGAATGGAGGAGTCGCTGCAGATGGTGAGCGAACTGGACATGCGGGTCGCGTCTATTCCGGAAGTGGAGACGGTGGTTGGAAAAATCGGGCGCACGGAA
Source organism: Bacteroidota bacterium (assembly GCA_009909035.1). GTDB lineage: Bacteria > Bacteroidota > Rhodothermia > Balneolales > Balneolaceae > SW132. The sequence continues at coordinate 12,469 of JAAAOB010000142.1, read as the reverse complement.
TCGGCGCTGGACCCGGCTCCCATCTCGATGTTCGAAAACGTGATTCAGTATAAAGATGAGTACAAATCGGACGAGAGCGGCCGTCCTGTGCGATACCGGGTTGAAGAGGGAGAGTTTGTCCGGGATGAAGATGGCGACCTGATTCCGGACCGCGGCGGAGAGTACTACCGGCAGTGGCGGGATCATATCCAAAGCCGGGACGACATCTGGAACGAGATCATCAAGGCCGCTGATCTCCCCGGCATCACATCTGCCCCACAGCTTCAGCCGATCGAAACGCGGCTGATAATGCTGCAAACCGGGATGCGGGCCAATATGGGCGTACGCATCAGCGGGCCGGCCCTGGAGGTAATTGATGAATTTGCCACGGCACTCGAGCCTGTGATACGCGAAGTGGACGGTGTGCGGCCCTCTTCCGTATTTGCCGACCGCGTAGTGGGCAAACCCTACATCGAAATTGATATTGATCGCCGCGAAATCGCCCGGCATGGTCTCTCGATTCAGGAAGTGCAGCAGGTAATCAGCACCGCGATCGGCGGACAAATGCTGGGCATGACGGTGGAAGGCCGGGAACGGTATCCACTTCGGGTTCGGTATGCCCGCGAGTACCGAAATACGCCGGAACTGATGGAACGCGTACTGGTGCCCGCATCAGACGGTAGCCAGATTCCGCTGGGTCAGCTTGCCGAGATTCGCTTTGAAACGGGGCCTATGAATATCCGCAGCGAAAACACCTTTCTGAGTGCTTATGTCACCTTCGATGGCCAGCCGGGACAGGCTCCGGTCGACGTAGTGAACCGGGTTCGTAACGAGCTTGATAATCGAATCAGTAGTGGATCCCTTAGTTTACCGGACGGCGTCAGCTACACCTTTGAGGGAGAGTTTAGAAATCAGCAGCGTGCCGCAGACCGGCTGTCGGTGGTTCTGCCGATCACGCTCCTGATCATTTTCCTGATCATCTACTTCCAGTTTCGCTCGACACCGGTTACGCTGATCGTCTTTTCCGGCATCGTCCTGGTCTGGACAGGCGGTTTCATCCTGTTATGGCTCTACGGGGAAAACTGGTTCCTCAATTTTTCTATTCTTAGCGTTGAGCTGAGGGAGTTCTTCCAGATGGGAGCCATCAACATGAGTGTGGCCGTCTGGGTTGGTTTCCTTGCGCTGTTTGGAATCGCCGTGGATAATGGCGTGGTGATGGCCACCTACCTCGATCAGCTCTTTGAACGGAAAAAACCGCAGGGCCGCGAACAAATGTATGCCACCGCTATCGAAGCCGGCATGCGGAGAGTACGCCCCTGCCTGATGACCACCGGCACCACGCTTTTGGCCCTGCTGCCCATTTTGACATCCGCCGGAAAAGGATCCGAAATCATGATTCCGATGGCGATCCCGATTTTTGGAGGAATGCTGGTCCAGGTCCTGAGTCTCTTGCTTGTGCCGCTGCTGTATGCGATGTGGAAAGAATATGGATTAAGAAATATGAATGAAATGGAGATGAAATGATGAGTAGTGAGTATCGAGTAGTGAGAAGTGAGAGATCTTCCCTTGAGGGGAGTGGATGCCGCAGCGTCAGCGGAGGCAGACGAGGGGTGTTGTCCCCCTTCGAAGGGGGGATGATTGGACGCGTTGAGTGGAAAACGCAGGTGGATGATTCTCAAAACGTTGATCTGACCTCGAATTGTGAATCCGATAAAGTGCCATCACAGATCATCCCCCTGTGCCTTCGGCACTTTCCCCCTTCAAAGGGGGACGGTTTAACTCCCCTCCCCGAAAAAATCGGGACCAAGTGTGGCTCGAGAGGGGACAGCAAACGCAGCGTTCAGCGGAGTTGGCAGGGGTGTGTTGACGGGACGTTGAGAAGTAAACATATCCGTTCAAAGCACCGCGCCTCAGCAGAACAGACCCCTCACTCACCGAATCGCGCGTTGCGCTTTCGGTTTCACCTTTCCCCTCTCGAGAGGGGATCCCGTTGGGGCGAGAGGGGATTTATAGGCGTCCTGCTCTTCTTTCTGATAATGGTAAATCCGACTTTCGCCCAGCAATCCGGCCCTATCGAACGGCCGGCGGAACTCAGGGTTCTGGAATCCTATTTTCAAATCGCAATCGAACAAAACCAGGAACTGGCTTCGCTCAGGCGGAATGTGGAAGCACAGAGGCAACAGGCCCCGCAGGTGCGGTCGCTTCCCGACCCGGAAGTTTCGATCGGATTTTACCTGAACCCGGATATGAAATCAGATATCACCGACCGCTTTTCGGCAGGGGCCATGCAGACGTTTCCATGGTTTGGAACACTCGATACCCGCGGAAACGTGGAAAAATCCATCAGTGACGCGATGAACCATTCGCTTACTGCCCGGCAGCTCAATATTCTCAGAGAAATCCAGGATTTATGGTTTGAGTACTTCAGGTTAAACCATCATGTGCATGTCAACAGAGACATCCTGCAGATTGTAAGAGATCTTCAAGCCCAGGTGGAGGCCCGATATGAATCCGGACGTGCCGGGCAGGCCGATCTGCTTCGGCTGCAGATGGAGGAGCAGCGAATCCTGAATACCATTGAGGAGCTTGAAGATGAGAAAAATCCTCGCAGAGAAGAGTTCAATGCTCTGCTAAACCGCGATTCCGGTGACGAAATTGAAGTACCTGCACGGCTGCCCGAACGAATGCTCGCCTGGACGAAAGATGAATTGTTTGAAATCGCTCAGGCTCGTCATCCCGGGTTTCGCCGCCTTGAGGCGCAGCGCACGCAATACAGCAATGAGGCTGAGCTTGCGCGACTGGAAGGACGTCCCTCCTTCGGTCTTGGCCTGGAATATACGGGAAGTGATTTTGGCATGATGAGTATGATGGATCTGGATCCCATCTTAGCAGGGATGGTCACAATACGTATCCCCATGTACCGGGGCAAGTACAAAGCTCAACAAAAGGAGGCGCAGCTCCGTCTCCGGGCTACAGATCATCTCGAAACGGATCTGGCCAATCGTCTTCAGAGCGACATTGAAAAAGCGATGAAGAGACTTCGGGACGGGCAGCGAGAGCACCAGCTCATTTCGGACGAGCTTCTTCCGCGTTCCGAGCAGGTTCTTGAGCTTCTGTCCGATGAGTATGGAACCGGCCAGGTTCGCTTCGATGAAATTCTGCAGGTACTGCGTGAGCTGCTCGCGCTCGAAAATGAAAAAGTTGAAGCGCTGGCGGAACAGAACAAAGCTTTGGCGGAAATTGAACAGTTGATTGCAAATGAATTACAAATCATGGAGTACCCCATCGATCATCAAAAAGAAATGTATAAACAAACAGGAAACCAATGAACATGACAAAAACAAAACTACTCAAAGCAGCAGCACTTCTGGTTGCAGGCCTGTTTCTTGGCTGGCTGATCTTCGGTGGTACTACATCGACCTCCAGCCATGCTGATCACGATCGACTGACACCTGAAGAGATGGACCAGCATGTAATGGAAACGCATACGGACGAAGAGGGCAACATCGTTTACACCTGCTCCATGCATCCTTCCGTTCGTGAAGCCGAGCCGGGAAACTGCCCTATTTGCGGGATGGACCTGGTGCCGGTTTCCGGGGCGGCAAAACAGATGGAACCCGACGACTACAGCATGATGATGACGCAGGCGTCGATGCAGCTGGCCAACATTCAAACCACACCGGTGATTCGGAAGATCCCGACAAAGGTACTTGATCTGCCCGGACGCATCACGGTGGACGAACGCAGAATAACGACCATCACCACCCACTTCGAAGGACGAATCCTGGATGCCAGGGTGAATTTTACCGGCGCCCCGATCCGGAAAGGGGAACCGATGGCTACGATCTACTCTCCGGACCTGATCAGCGCCCAGCGCGAGCTCATTGAAGCAGAAAAGCAGAAAGAGCGTAATCCGCGCTTGTATGAGTCAGCCAGGCAAAAATTCCGTCTCTGGGAGTTTACTCAGGAACAAATCGACGGCATCATAGAGCGCGGGGACGTTCAGCGCGGGCTTGAGATCCTCTCCCCGGTCGACGGGTATGTTCTTAGCCGGAACATTGCAGATCAACAGCACGTCTCGGTTGGGACTGTCATCTTTAAAGTAGCTGACTTAAGCAACCTGTGGGTTATGCTGGAAGCTTATGAAGAGGATCTTGGCTGGATCTCCGTCGGCGATTCATTACAATTCAGCGGCCGAAACAATCCGGGAGAGGTGTTCACAACTACAGTCAGCTATATCGATCCCGTTATAGACCCGCAAAAACGTACCGTTGGCATACGCGCTGATATTCAGAACCCTGACAGAGACCTGAAGCCGGATATGCTTGTTCGGAGCAGGCTGACTTCAGAGATGGACGAGGAGAAACTGATGGTCCCCGCCTCCGCTGTACTCTGGACCGGCCCCCGCTCTCTTGTGTATGTGCAGGATTTGTCAGCAGACACTCCGCGTTTTGAAGTGAAAGAGGTAGAGCTGGGCCCCCGCACCGGAGATTATTACGTGATTGAAGAGGGCCTCGAGGAAGGGCAGGTAGTTGTTTTCAACGGCGCGTTCCGCATCGACAGTGAAATGCAGCTGGCTGATCGCTTCAGCATGATGAACCGGGAGCCTGGAACGGGTCGCGGCGCACCCTCCATGCCCGGTATGAATATGGATGGGCACAATCACTCAGAAGCTGCTCCCGGAACGATTGAGGGTATACCGGATGAATTTCGGGACCAGCTTACAGAGGTCGTGAATGCGTATATCCGCGGCAAGAATGCTTTCATCGGTTCTGATCTTGAAAAAGCATCATCGGAGTATGAAATATTCATCCGTGAACTGGTCGAAATCGGAGATCACGGGGTTTCAGGTGACGGACACAAGCTATGGGCGAATAGTTATTCTGAATTAAATAGATCAGCATCGCAGATTACAAAAGCCGGTGATATCGCGGAGGCTCGGGAGGCGTTCCAACTGCTTTCGGATGAGTTGATTGCGGCTATACAGTTGGTTGGAGTTGAGGGAGTTATCTATCACCAATACTGCCCGATGGAAGAGGCAAGCTGGTTGAGCCGCGGCGAAATGGTAAAAAATCCGTACACACCGGAGGCTATGCCTGATTGCGGTGAGATAGTGGATAGGCTTGAGTAAGCGCCCATCATCTTGCTTTGGTCAAAAATAAACAGGTGTTGTAGATTACGGACCTGACATCAAATAAACTGTGCAGGTGTATCTCTGAAAGTTTATTAAAAGCCAAAAATATTAAATTCTTGTGCCGCCACTCAGTAGGTACATGACCGCCATCCGGACCGCTACGCCGTTTGTAACCTGGTTGAGTATTACGGCCCGGTCACTGTCTGCCACGTCGCTATCCATCTCCACCCCGCGGTTGATCGGCCCGGGGTGCATCAGGATAAAGTCGGGGTATTTTTCAAGATGGCTCATCTTAATGCCGAAGGTTTCATGATACTCCCGCAGGCTGGGAAACAGGTCGGTAGCACCGCCAATGCGCTCCATCTGGATGCGAAGCGCCATCGCGATGTCGCACCAGGCCAGGGTTTCGTCCAGGTTATGGGAAACAGTGACACCCAAAGATTCCACGAATATCGGCATGAGTGATTTGGGCCCGCAAACCACAACTTTGGCGCCCAGCTTGGTCAGCCCGATGATATTGGAGCGCACCACACGGCTGTGAGAGATATCACCAATGATGGCAACGTTTTTTCCTGCAAGGTCGGGAAATGTCTGCTGCATGGTAAACAGATCGAGCAATGCCTGTGTGGGGTGTTCGTGGGCGCCATCGCCGGCATTGATGATCGCCGCATCAACACAACGGGTCAGAAACTGGGGAACCCCGGGGCTCTCGTGGCGTGAAACCACCATGTCGATCTTCATAGAGCTGATGTTCCGGATCGTATCCTTCAGCGACTCCCCTTTTTTTGTGCTTGAGGTGCTCTTCGAAAAATTAACCACATCGGCCCCCATGCGCTTCTGGGCCAGCTCAAACGAGAGCCGGGTCCGGGTACTGCTTTCGTAGAAGAGATTCACTATTGTTTTGTCTCGCAGTGTCGGAATTTTTGGAACCGGGCGGTCCAGTACTTCCCGGAAGGTTTTGGCTTGATCCAGCACATAGGTAATTTCTTCGCCCGTATAATCTGCCAGGCCAAGCAGGTGTTTCTGGTTGAAACTGAATAATTCGGTTTGCGTTGCACTCATCAGCCATCCTCCTTTTCGCTGTGTTCCACGAGGTAGACGGCATCTTCTCCATCAAGCTCATGCACTTTCACCGCTACTTCCTCATCTTCGTAGGTGGGGAGCGTCATACCGGTAAAATCGGCTGAAATCGGGAGTTCGCGGTGCCCGCGGTCGATCATGCAGCAGAATTTTATGCTGCGGGGACGCCCAAACGCCATCAGGGCATCCAGTGCGGAGCGGACGGTGCGGCCGGTGTAAAGTACATCGTCTACCAGGATGACATCGCGGTTATAGAGATCAAACGGAATTTCGGTTACTTTTACCTGGGGTATTTTCAGCTTGGTTCTGAAATCATCGCGGTAGAAGGTGACATCCAGCACGCCAAAGTCGGGAGCGGCATCAAATTCTGTTTTAATGATCTGCAGGATTCGTCGCCCCATATGAACGCCCCGGGTCTGCATCCCGATAATGGCGGGCTCGGCAGGATCATCATACGGTTCGAGAAACTGGTGGGCAAACCGCATGTAGGTGCGGGTCAGATCCTCATCCGTCATGATTTTTGTCTGTTTCAAGAAAATACCTCGCGATACTTTTTGACTGCAAAATTAGGAATCGCTGGGGTGGTATACAATTGTCATTCCGAAAAGAATCGCCGTTCAAAAATAGTGAATGAGCTTTAGAACATCAGCCGGTATCTGCAGCCTGCCAGGTTTAGCAGCAGCAGATTAGGCGCTGTGAGATGGCACACATCTTTCCTACATTTACTGTCCTAAAAAATTCCCGGATGTCACCAGAAAAAAAGCGGAAAACATTACTTATTCTTGCGATTGCGGCGATAGCTTTTAACCTGCGCCCGCCCATTTCAGCAGTTGGTCCGCTTATATCGGAAATCCGGATCGATACCGGCCTCTCGAACACACTGCTTGGCATGCTGACCACCTTGCCGATCCTGGCATTCGGGCTCTTTTCGGTTTTCACACCCCTTTTGACAAAGCGCTTTGGAACGGAGGGCACCATGACGATTGCCCTGCTGGTGTTGACCGGCGGCACACTTTTCAGGGTAATTCCGGGTGCCGGCATGCTATTCGGCGGAACGATTATTCTGGGAGCCGGAATTGCGCTTGGCAACGTGCTGCTTCCAGGTATTGTAAAAAAACAGTTTCCGGAAAAGACGGGCCTGGTTACCGGGATCTACTCAGGGATGCTCGGGGTTGGAGCGGCGCTATCATCCGGGGTAAGTGTTCCACTGAGCCAGGGCGCCGGACTTGGCTGGCGATGGTCTCTGGGGTTCTGGGCGCTTTTTTCCGCTATTGCACTGATGATTTGGCTCCCGCAGCTGAAACGTAATTTCCAGGTTGTGGCCAGGCGTTCTCTGGGAAATGCGTTGACGCAACTCAGCAAATCGGGACTGGCATGGAATGTAGCTTTTTTTATGGGGCTGCAGTCTTTCACATTCTATATCATTATCGCCTGGCTGCCGGAAGTGCTCCAGGATCGCGGGATCAGTGCCGTGGAGGCGGGCTGGCTGCTGTCGCTCTGCCAGGGAACGGGAGTATTTGGCACCTTTTTTATTCCCGCGTGGGCGGAACGGCTGGAGAGCCAGCGAATTCCGGTTTCACTATTAATTTTGATTGAGATACTCAGCCTCGTGTGGTTAATCATTCCCGGGCTGGCATTTACGGCTGTTGCTGTATCACTGCTGGGATTTAGTATGGGAGCCAGCTTTGGGATGGCGCTTCTTTTTATTGTTCTCCGCACACGCGATTCCGATTCAGCCAATGAGCTCTCCGGTATTTCGCAATCGGTCGGCTATACGATGGCTGCCACAGGACCGGCGCTTTTTGGGGCCGTTTTCGACCTGGCGGGCACATGGGCGGTACCGCTCGGCATGCTTTTGCTGTTTAGCCTGATGAAGCTTTGGGCCGGCTGGCAGGCAGGGCGGCAGGGCTATGTGTAGGGGATTGCGGCCGCATGGAATATTGAGCGCTATGGCAGGCGAAGGAGGAGTTTCGCCGGCTGAATGTTGGACTTATGGATCAATTCAAATGAATAAAAAGCCGATAAAATCTAAAGATTAGGATGAAAACAAAAGCTTTCTTTCTGGACCGCGACGGGACAATCAACGTTGACTATAACTACGTGCACACGAAGGAGGAGTGGACCTGGTGTGATGGTGCAATAGAGGCAATCCGGATTATACAGCAAAGGGGATATAAACTTGTGGTGGTTACGAACCAGTCGGGTATCGCGAGGGGACGGTATACCGAGGAGCAGGTCGAAGAGCTACATCGGTGGGTCGACCTTGAACTTCAGAAGCAGGAACTATCCATCGACGGGTGGTATATGGCGCCGCATCATCCCGGGCACGACATGGCACCTCACACCTGGCCCCCGGAGGATCGAAAACCGGGCACCGGAATGTTTCGTAAAGCTGCTGAACGGTTTGATATAGATTTTTCGCGATCGTTTATGGCCGGTGACAAAATTACGGACCTGAAACCTGCGATTGAGCTGGGGATGACGCCACTTTTTATTCGATCCCGGCACGAGCCGAACCAGGACAAGCGGTGGCTGAAGGATCACGGTATTGGAACATTCAATACGTTATTGGAAGCTGTGAAAGAGAATCTTGACGTTTAATACAGGGTGAACGGGTACTTAAAATTGTTTATATCAACCGGTTCTCTGCGACCGGTATTTTAAAAAGGTACTGCGGCCCGCACGCGGTAGTACAAATCGTAATCGGCCTCGCTGAAGAGCTCTTCTGCGGGCTGGGCAATACCGAGGGAGTGGGAAAAATTTACCCCGAAAAGCGTTACTTCATTTTTTACCTCTCCACCGGCTCCCCAACGTCTCTCTGTTCCTTTGGTCCGGTCGCCAACCCTTGCATCCCACACTATCCCGGCGTCAGAAAAAAGAGCAATGGATGTTGAGCCCAGGCTCAGAAGCCCCAGGACCTGCGTATTGAGCGATGGCAAGAATGGAATGCGATACTCCAGGCTGCCGAATGCCACTTGTCTGCCGGCCACGAACTCTCTGTAGCCCCGTACACGCTCGGCAACGTTGAAAAAGGCGAGGGGTACTTCCGAGGGCAGGTTCAGGTTGATGTTGTCATATCTCGAAAACCCGATGAAGTCCTGTGGCAGTGGTTCTCCCCACTGTGCCTGCAGCCGCCCGTGAAGGTAGAGCCTGTGCAATCCGGGGGCGGGTAACATTGTGTAGGTATTCAGATCAGCTGTCAAAAATCGAACATCCGACCCGAGAATCTTTTCGCCTCCCGTCAGGCTGATGCTCAGTCCCGTACCATCGAGAGGATGAACCCGGTTGTTTTTCCAGGGTCGCTGTTTTTTGACCTGCAGGCCGATCTGCAGATCTGTCTGCCGCCCTTTTTCCGGTGCTGGAACAACAAAGGTGTCGTCAAATTCATCCCGGTCATACGGGCGAACAAAAATATGGCGCAGGCGTGTAAAAATGTTACCAGACTGGTAGGGAGCCTCGAAGAAGTCAAGCGGCCATCGTGCACTGAACTCTCCCCCGGTTACTTCCTCAACAAGGAACCGGTCGCCGTAAAAGCGGGCACTTTCGGGAAGCCGGTAGAGGGTAAAACCCAGGAACGGGTAGAGCTGATTGTTCAGGTAGCTGAGCGACCCGAATGAATTCCGTGCGGGATCGCTTACGGAGAGCCAGCCGATGCCAGCGAGCGTATGTTTCCCGAGAGGCTCCACCCAGTTGGTCGTTGCAAATATCCCGTAATCATCGGCCGTGTTGTAGTAGGGTAGGGCAATAGATGCAGCATGCGTCAGGTTTTGAAAGGAGTTGTAGGGATATCGCTCAAGCACCAGGTCTTCGTCCGGTTTGATGAACGAATCAATCTGGTTTGGAGGGCGTTTCAGCCGCCAGGAGGAGTACGCTGTGTTCAGTTCTGTTGTTCTATAAAAAGGGTTTCGAGCTGCATTCACCCGGAAGACAGTGTCCCTGCGCTTGGTTTCGCTTGCTTTAATAAGAAGTTCTGCATTTTCCAGCGATTCATTCGCCGGCATCCATCCGTACACCTCTCCGCCGGTAAACAGGTTCGTCAGACGTGTTTCTGATCCGGATTCAAAATCATACAGAAATACATTCGGCACTTCATCCCGAAGCGAGGTATAGGCAATGGTGGTGCCATCGGGGCTCAGGACAGGATTCCGGTTGTCGGTATCCCCGCGGTCAAGGACGGTTTCCTGACCGGTCTGGCGGTGGATCAGTACCAGGTGACGGTTGCCATCCGCATCAAACCGGTGGACCAGCCAGCTATTTTGAGACGCAACCCGTATCGGCCACAGGAGCTGAATATCTCCGCTGTAGTTGGTGATTCGCAACTCCTCTCCTGTTTCCAGGTTTAGAGTGAATAGGTTGCCCGTGCCTCCTTCATTCACAACATATGCAATGGTATTATTGTCGAAGGCTTCAATTGGGAATCGTGCGCGGCGGCTGTAGGTTACCCGCTCTTCTTTCCCTGTTTCCGTGTTCAAAACATGAATATCATTTACGATGGAGGAGTTTTGCCCACGAACTTTCCGGGAGTAGTAGATTTTCTTTCCGTCGGAACTCCAGCTCAAATCCCTGTTGATGCTTCCCTCCGCAAGGTACTGGCTCTTGTGTGTTGAGTCAGTCGTAACGGTATAGATTCTGCGGATGGGCCGCTGCATGGAAACAAGTGAAAGCACGGCAATTTTTTCGGCATCGGGGCTGACGGCCATGTCGTGATAGAACTGTCCGGGCAGAGGAAGCGGCGTGGAATCCAGTGAATCCACGCGCTCCATCTGCGAAGCAAGTGTATTGTAGTAGATATTCATATGCTTGCGCCACTCCTCGCGGAAGTCGTCATAGCTGGTGTCAGTAGTCTGCTGAAAGGCCGGTCTAAAATCGTGATAATCCCAGAAGCGGAGGAACGTCTCTCGCTTGGTGAAGAGTTCAGCGAGTGTACTGTCGCCATACTGCTCAGTAAAGTAGCGCAGCTCGGCGTTGCCGGTTGCGTAGAGCAGGCGTCCGTTTTCAATGGACTGCCCGTCATTGAAGTTTGGACGACTGTCAAAGATCGCTTTTCGCAGCCATCGGTCGCCCCGTTGCGAGTCCCATTTTTCCGTTTGATACTGCGCCAGGCCCTCGGTCCATGCGCGGGTAAACGGTTCCCCAATGACAAACTGCCACAAGCCCATGGACGACCAGGTTGCCTTGTAATGAAAAATGTGACCCAGTTCATGAGCCACCACTTTTCGAAGCCACTTCTCGCTGCCGGTCCATGTTTCGGCATAGTCATTCGAGCTCACCCATATGTTGGTATAGCCCTTGCCAATGGGCACGGCAAATCCATTGTTGATCTCATCCTCGTCTGACAGGTAAATACGGATTTTTTTATCAAATTTGACGTTCAGGTTTTCAGAGAGTGCCCGGTAGGACTCCTCGGCAATGGCGGCAACCCTGGCTTCAATGCCCGAAAGCCGCGCAGGATACATGATGTTGAAGTGCTCCGTTTCTGCCACCCGCCACTCTATCTCCGGGTGATTGCGTCCATTATTTGCGTTAAATCCCTGGGTCATGGCATCGAAAGGCAGAAGCAGGAGAAATGTGGGTATAACAATGAGGATCTTTTTCATGATGAACGGGATAATGTTGACCGGAATTCAACGCTAAGTTCAGTAAAGATTGAGAAAGAAAAAAGAGGATTTACAAGAGCATAATGCAGAAGCCGGTCCCAAAGATTATTTTGCCGAGTCTACCCGGCGCTTCTCTTCTTTCGGTAAAATAAACTGCGTTCTTTTTCCACGTCGTCGAATGTGTACACTCCTTCGTGACGATGTTCATACATGAACCCGGCAAGAGAAAAATCTCCCAGGCAGGCTGTGGCGTGCAGCACAAGGAAGGTAGATACGCCATAAAAAATCCAGCCCCAGGTTAGGAAAAGGGCAAATAATGCGGCCAGCGTCAGCACACAAAACGGTGTAAATGCCAGCCAGTAGAACTCTTTTTCTGAGATTACAAAATGATCTGCTACTGCGGCAACGGCCCCCTGGTGAAGTATCAGCTTTAACCGTGTACTGCGTGCACCCAGTATTTTATACACGAGAAGGTGAAGCAGCTCGTGGAGCAAAACGCCAATTGTAAACGTAAACAAAATCCCAGCCCCAACCCCCAGGAAAAATGCACCGGTATCCCACCGGCCAATAGAGACGAATAGCACAACCGCAATGAGAATCATCGTCCCGTGTTTAAATGCAGCGGTAATTGGATTGCGCGCTTTCAGGTTCTCAAGAATAAAAGGGACCATGTCATTAT
>JAAAOB010000129.1 GCA_009909035.1 Bacteroidota bacterium | reverse complement strand
AGAAGTTCGTGAGGATCCGCTGAGCCCGGACGGCGAAACCGGACTGATCGTTCAGATATTTGGCTTCGATCCCGATGTGCGCCAGGAATTATCCACTATCGCCATGAACGGCCTTCGTGATACAGAGGGAATTGCGAGTGTATTCAGCAGTGCCGAACGGGGCCGGCCCGAACTGCGCATTGATATGGATCGCGAGAGGATTTCGCGTGTTGGATTGAACACTTCGCAGGTGGCAACGGCCGTTAGCAACGCCGTGCGCGGCAACGTGGCAACAACGTTCGTGGATCAGGGGGTGGAGTTTGAGGTCCTGGTTCAGCTAAGCCCAATCGACCGTGCCGAATCTACAGCTCTTGAAGAGATACAGATTCAGGCTGCGGACGGCACCTGGATGCCGCTGAAAAACCTGGCGCGGATTGAGCGGTATTCCGGCCCCTCGAGTATTCTCAGGGTGAACCAGGAGCGTATGGTGGAAGTTGAGGCAGATCTCGCGGGAATTGATCTTGAAACCGCAACGGATCGGGCCCGCTCTGTCCTGGACCGCATGGAGTGGCCGGAAGGGTATCGCTACGAGGTTGCCGGTTCTGCTGAAGATCAGCAAGAGTCTTTTTCATATCTCGTCATAGCTTTCATGATTGCCGGAGTTCTAACCTATATGGTTATGGCCTCCCAGTTCGAAAGCCTTGTAGAACCGCTGATTATCATTGTCACAATTCCGCTGGCACTCACCGGTGTTCTTCTGATGCTGTGGATCACCTCCACCCCCGTCAGTGTCACGGCAATGGTTGGGCTGGTGCTTTTGACGGGCATCGTGGTTAACAACGGAATTGTTATGATCGACTATATTAAAATACTGCAGTCCCGCGGACAGGAGCGGCTGAGTGCGATTGCAAATGGAGCATCCAGGCGGTTGCGTCCAATCCTGATGACTGCCCTCACAACCATCCTGGCCATGGTGCCGCTGGCGCTTCAGCTTGGCGCCGGATCGGAGACCTGGAGCCCGATGGCACGAACGGTTATTGGCGGCTTGACGATGTCGACCCTCTTGATGCTGTTTGCCGTACCCTGCATGTACAATATTGTGAATACATGGGTGGAAAAACTTGGGTTCAACGCCGTACATAAAGAAGACCCGCTGGATAAAAATGTTGACTAACTGGAGAACAGAGCCATGAAGAAAATCACGATTACCGAACGTATTCTAAAACGCCCTGTCACAGTGTTCATGATGTCACTGATTGTGATTGGGTTTGGTCTTTTTTCACTCAACAATCTGAAAGTGACCCTGATGCCGGAATTTAACATCCCGGTTTTGGCGGTCTCGCTAAACTATGAGAATGTTGCCCCGGACGACGTATCCCGCCTGCTGGTAGAACCGGTGGAAGGGGCAATTATGGGCGTTGAAGGCATAAATTCTCTGGAATCGAATGTGCGGCAGGGCGGGGCGTTTATCGTTTTGCGGATGGATCCGCGGTCAAACATTCAGCAGGCGGAGATGAAGATCCGGGAGGCGATTGATCGAATCCGGCCTGATCTTCCGACAGAAGCAACCGATCCCGTCATCTTCCAGTTTGATCCGGATCGTTCACCCATTATAGAAATCAGCGTTGAATCGCCGTCGATGGGGCTGGATGAGCTCCGGCAGCTGTCGGTTGATTTTATTGAGCCCCGGCTGGAACGGATCCAGGGAGTGGCCTCAGCCGATACCGAGGGGGGACTCGAACGAAATTTCTTTGTTACCCTCGATCCTGATGCCATGGCGCGTCATCGTGTGATTCCGGATGAGGTGGTTTCTGCGATTCGAACCAACAATGTAAACCAGCCCATTGGCAATCTTGTGTCGGACAGGGTGAGCTACAGCATCCGGGCCGAGTCGATATATCACACCGTAGACGAAATACGATCTACGATTATACGTGTGGCTGAGACGGGCGAGCCGGTTCGTGTTTCGGACGTGGCGCGCGTTGAAAATACCTATGCCGATGTAGAGTCACTGGAGGAAGTGAACGGCAATAACAGTGTGAAAGTAGAAGTTCAGAAACAATCGGACGCCAATACCCTGGATGTGGCTGAAGCCGTCCTGTTGCAGATGAGTGAATTTCATGAGAACCTGCCGGAGAGCGTTACCCTGCAAGTACTTAGCAATGAGGGCAAATTTATAGAAGACTCTGTGTCGAACCTGGCACAGTCGGCCTTGATTGCACTTGTAGTCGTCATCCTGATTCTTCTCCTGTTCATGGGAGGATGGCGTATTGCCTTCGTGGTGGCCATGAGTATACCGGTATCGCTGACGGCCACCTTTGCTGCCATGTACTTTCTGGATATCACGCTCAACATAATCTCCATTACCGGCCTGGCCCTTGCCATTGGCCTGCTGGTAGACAACTCCATTGTTGTCTCTGAAAGTATCGCCAACAAACTTGAGAGCGGACAGAAACGGATGCGGGCGGCGATTGAGGGTACAAACGAGGTAGCCGGGGCGCTTCTTGGCTCTACGCTAACGACGCTTGCGGTCTTTGTACCCATCCTTGCCGTCAGCGGCGTAACAGGGGCCGTGACGAGAGATCTTGCCCTGACAATCTCCATCGCCATCACAAGTTCATTTATTGCATCAATTGTTCTAATCCCGGTTCTTGCATCATTAATACTTCGACGCGAGGAGTTTGATCGCTCCAGTTTTATGTTCAGGGCGATCCGGAAAGTTGAGCAGAATTATGGGCGCATTCTCTTTTGGATCCTGGATAGAAAATATATGGTGGTGCTGTTCGTGGTGGGCGTCATCGGTGGATCATATTACCTGTTTACATCCATTCCGGGCGAATTTTTTCCTGAAAACGACAGCGGTGAATACAATGTACGGGTGACGCTTCCCGCCGGAAATCAGCTTTATAATACGGCAACTACCCTTCGTGAATACACGGATCAGCTAATGGAGATGGATGAAGTCCGCACCGTCATCACCAGTATCGGGCGGCAGCGCTGGAGCCGGGAATCAAATCTGGGCGAGTTAAAGGTGCTGCTTGTAGATCAAAATAATCGCAGCCGGACGACCCAGGATATGGTTGATGTTACCCAGGAGATGCTCTCATCACCCGAAGTGGATCTCGATATCCGCGTAAGTGGTAGCGGCATCCCAACCGGCCGGGACTGGAGCGGAAGTGGTGTGCGACTAACCCTGATCGGGCCCGATGTGGATGTGCTGCAGGAGTACTCCGTGCGGATTGAGGACCGGCTCAATGAAGACCCCAAGGTGCTTTCGGTTTCTACCAACCGAAATCGCCCCTCACCAGAGCTTCACTACGTGCTAAACCGACAGCGAATCAGCCGGATAGGCGTGAGTTCCGGAGAAGTTGCAAATGCATTCGGAACGCAGGCCCGGGGAACTCGAGCCGGGTTTTTCAGAGAAGAGGGGAGGGAGATCCCTATCCAGGTCAGGAACGACCGAACCAGGTTTGAAAATCGGGAAGATCTGTTCGCCCTGGACGTCCTTCAGACCGAAGATGTCCGCGTGCCGATTCTGGCCGTTGGCGATTTTGAACTTCACCAGGGGCTCAGCCGGATCTCACGGCGCGACCGGGAGGTCTACATCGATCTTACGGTCAACGTGCGGAACGATGTTAATGTTACGGAGTACCGCCAGCGTGTCCAGGAAATCTTAACGAATGATATTGTTCTTCCAGACGGCTACAGGTACGATTTTACAGGCTCCACCCAAAGTATTGATCAAAGCCAGGGGGAGATGCTGATCGCATTTCTATTTTCGCTACTGCTTACCTATATGGTGATGGGCTCGCTTTTTGAAAACCTGAGAGATCCGTTTATCATCATGATGACGGTGCCGCTTGCTTTCTTTGGATCATTGGTCTTCTTATTTATAACCAGCACCCCGCTGAGCATTCCGGCCTATATCGGTATCGTAATTCTTGTCGGGATTGTAGTTAACAACGGGATCGTACTGGTGGACTACATTCACCTATATACCGGCAGGAACAGCAAATCTGACAAGGGATACCTGGTATCGTTTCTTCAGGCGTGTAAGCGCAGAATGCGGCCGATTATTTTAACAGCGCTGACCACTATTTTCTCCATGATCCCGCTTGCGCTGGAAATCGGTGCCGGGGCAGAAACCTGGAGTCCATTGGCACGGTCCGTTATCGGAGGTCTTACGTTTGCCACCATTCTTACACTTTTTGTGGTACCGGCCATCGTGGTTGGTATTTCAAAACAACGCCGCGAATGGGTGGAAAAAAACCTGCACAATTTGAAAAAGATCGAAGGCTCCTGACCTGATAAAATCTGCCGGGAAATTGACTGTTTTATGGATTCAGTAGCGCTGGTGCGGACGTTTTGTGGCAAGCGGTCCAGGTAGGGAGAGCAAATTGGTTTTCGTCATCCGTTCTGTCATGCCGTTTCGAATGCTCACGGGATGCGGGATGACGCCCCTTTTGGTGCCATGTCCCGGCATTTGTCTGCAAACGGTAGAGCGTGAAACGAACGGTATTTTTTAAATCGTACTGATTACGTGCGGTCTGCATATTTTGTATATTGTGTAAACGCTTCCAAATGAACGATCAAAGAATTATTTACTATGTCTGACGCAGCAACAAAAGACAAAATAGCTTCACAAGCTAAAGCCAACGGGCAGGCATCCCAGCAAAAATATCAGCCCACGCACAGTGTGCGGTTCGTCACAGCTGCCAGCTTGTTTGATGGACATGATGCCAGTATCAACATCATGAGGCGGATACTGCAGTCCACAGGCGCAGAGGTGATTCATCTCGGCCACAACCGATCGGTAAACGAGATTGTCCGCTGTGCCATCCAGGAAGATGCCCAGGGCATTGCCATTAGTTCCTACCAGGGCGGACACGTGGAGTATTTTAAATACATGGTAGACCTGCTGAAAGAGCACGGAGGCGAGCACATCAAGATCTTTGGGGGCGGCGGTGGTGTGATTGTTCCGAAAGAGATTGAGGAGCTGCACGATTATGGCGTAACCCGAATTTTCTCCGTGGAGGATGGAAGCAAGATGGGCCTCCAGGGGATGATTAATTTTATGATGGAGGAGTGCGATTTTGATACGAACGAGCTTCGAAAGGCCGATACGGAAAAAATATCTTATAAACATCATGTTGAAATCGCGCGGTCAGTATCCGCACTGGAAAATGGTAACAAAGATATTCTCACCTACGAAAATAATCTGTTGACCTCGGGCGATAAAACCCTGCTCGACAATACAAAAATGAGTTCCATTCCATTGATTGGAATCACCGGTACGGGCGGGGCGGGAAAAAGCTCACTGACCGATGAACTGATCCGCCGTTTTCTAACGGAATTTGAAGATCTGACCATCGGCGTAATCTCCATCGACCCCTCCAAAGTGCGGACCGGCGGTGCGCTGCTGGGCGATCGTATCCGGATGAACAGCATCGATACCGAACGGGTCTTTATGCGCAGTATGGCCACGCGTGCCTCCAACAAATCGATCAGCGAGGCTATTAAAGGTGCAATTGCGGTCTATAAAGCGGCCGGGTTCGATCTGATCCTGGTCGAAACAAGCGGAATCGGTCAGAGCGGCACCGAAATCACTGAAATTACCGACATTCCGATCTACGTGATGACGCACGAATACGGCGCGGCCACGCAGCTGGAAAAGATCAATATGCTGGACCTGGCCGAGATTGTGGTGCTGAACAAATTTGAGAAAAAGGGCTCGCTAGATGCGCTCCGCGATATCCGCAAACAGATGCAGCGCAACCGGGGCGACTGGCACATCGACCCGAAAAAAATGCCGGTCTATCCAACTATTGCCGCGCAGTTTAATGACGAGGGCGTTCACCGTTTGTTCAAGGCTGTGGTGGACCGGGTGAATGATCACTACTCGACGGGCTGGAAAACCACACTCTATCAAAATGCGGAGCCGGCGGAAGATCTGCATACACAGGCAATCATTCCCGGCAGGCGCCAGCGCTACCTCTCCGAAATTACCGAAACGATTGAGAACTATCACGAGTGGGCCGGGCAACAGGTGGAAGTCGCCTCGAAACTCGACCAGGTGGAAGGGACCCTGCGCCAGCTTGAGAACTGGAATCCCGATGAAAAACCGGTGATTAGAGAGAAGCTAACCGAAATGAAAGAGCACTGGCTGGAGCGGCTCGATCCGCTGCCAAAAAGTATCCTTGACGGCTGGGATGAGCTGTATGACCAGTACCAGCAGGATCAGTTTGAGGTGAAGATCCGCGACAGAGTGATCAAAAACGATCTCTACCGGAAATCGCTCAGCGGCACGAAAGTACCGCGCATCTCGCTTCCGAAAACCAAGAACAGCGGCGACAAACTGCGGTTTGCGCTCAAGGAAAATCTGCCGGGCTACTTTCCGTTTACTGCCGGTGTGTTTCCCTTCAAGCGAGAAGGGGAGGATCCCACCCGCATGTTTGCAGGGGAGGGCACGCCCGAGCGGACCAATAAACGGTTTCACTACGTGAGTGAGGGGATGCCGGCCGCGCGTCTCTCCACGGCGTTCGACTCGGTGACGCTCTATGGCGAAGATCCCGACCATCGCCCCGATATCTACGGGAAGATTGGGAATTCCGGCGTAAGCATCTGCACGCTCGACGACATGAAAAAACTTTACTCCGGCTTTGAGCTCACCTCGCCGACCACATCCGTTTCGATGACGATCAACGGGCCCGCGCCGATGATCCTGGCCATGTTCATGAACACGGCGATCGACCAGGAGGTGGAGCGCTACCTGAAGGAGAACGGAAAGTGGGAGCAAGCAAAGAAGAAAATTAAAGGAATTTTTGAGCAGAAGGGCCTGCCGCAGCCGGAGTACGGACTGGAACTGCCATCAACGAACGATGGATTTGGGCTCGCCACGCTCGGCATCAGCGGCGACCAGCTTGTGGACAGGGAAACGTATGAGAAGATTAAATCCGATGCGATGAAAGTTGTGCGCGGAACCGTACAGGCCGATATCCTGAAAGAGGACCAGGCGCAGAACACCTGTATCTTCTCCACCGAGTTTGCACTGAAAATGATGGGCGACGTGCAGAGCTACTTTACTGAGAACGGGGTCCGGAATTACTACTCGGTGTCGATCTCCGGATACCACATTGCCGAAGCGGGCGCCAACCCTATCACCCAGGCAGCCTTTACGCTTTCCAACGGCTTTACCTACGTGGAGTATTACCTCTCACGCGGGCTCGATATCGATGATTTTGCCCACAACCTGTCGTTCTTCTTCAGCAACGGCCTCGACCCCGAATACGCGGTGATTGGCCGGGTAGCGCGACGCATCTGGGCCATCGCTATGAAGCACAAATACAGCGCCAACGAACGGTCACAAAAGCTTAAGTATCATATCCAGACCAGCGGTCGGTCGCTGCACGCGCAGGAGATCCAGTTTAACGACATCCGCACCACGCTGCAGGCGCTGATGGCGGTGTACGACAACTGCAACTCGCTTCATACCAACGCCTTCGATGAGGCGATCACCACGCCAACGGAAGAGTCGGTACGCCGTGCGCTGGCCATCCAGATGATCATCAACAAAGAGATGGGGATGACCAAAAACGAAAACCCGCTGCAGGGATCGTTCATCATCGACGACCTGACCGACCTTGTAGAAGAGGCGATACTGGCCGAATTCGACCGCATCACCGACCGCGGCGGCGTACTGGGCGCGATGGAGAGCATGTACCAGCGCGGCAAGATCCAGGAGGAGAGCCTCTATTACGAATCCAAGAAACACTCCGGCGAGCTTCCGATCATCGGCGTGAATACATTCAAAAGCGACAAAACGTCTGAGGAGGACGAAAAAGAGATTGAGCTGATCCGGTCCACCGAAGAGGAGAAAAAACAGCAGATCAACAACCTGGAGCGGTTCCAAAAAATCAACGCTGACAAATCTGATGACGCCCTCCGACGGCTGAAGAAAGCAGCCCGTGAAGACGGCAACCTTTTTGAAGAGCTGATGGAGACGGTGAAAGTTGCGTCACTCGGACAGATTTCACACGCCCTCTATGAAGTGGGCGGGCAGTATCGGCGAAATATGTAAGTCTCCTCTCGATGGGTGTATATTCGTGGATTGGGTTATTTGTTATTGGTGATGAGCCGACATGGAATTTCTCTGTACTCAAACCGATTATTATTGCCATCGGATTCAAGCAATCGTAAATGGTACCTGGTAACCTTCATAAATGCCATGCCTGATGCGATGCCGGTTTTCGCGCCTCAGCAATTTTTATCAGAGTTGTGAGATATCTTGTTTTTTACCACTGTTGAAGTTGTAGTTGACAAAACCGGTTAACCACCAAACCGCTATGCTGCCTTATCTTAAAAATTGACAATATGTACGGAATGGCGTACGTTAATGAAAGAGAATGAATTAATCTATATTTCCATGAAAACACTTACAGCTACTCAAGCTCGCAAAGAGATTTATCGATTGCTCGATGAAGCATCTGAAACACACAGGCCAATACAAATCACCGGGAAGCGATCAAATGCAGTTTTGATCAGTGAAGATGATTGGCGGGCCATTCAAGAAACACTTTTTCTGACGTCCATTCCCGGAATGCAGGAGTCTATCGCTGAAGGAATGAATACACCTCTTGAGGAAACGGAGGAAGAACTTGACTGGTGAGTAACTACAAGATCGTTTATATCAAACAGGCTAAAAAGGATGCGAAGAAAGCGGCTTCATCAGGGTTAAAATCAAAGATCGAGGACCTACTTGAAGTTATTGAGGAAAATCCGTTTGCAGACTATCCTCCCTATGAAAAACTGGTTGGCAATTTGGATTGTGCTTATTCACGTAGAATCAATATCCAGCATCGCTTAGTTTATCAAGTCTACGAAAAGGAGAAAGTTGTTAAAGTTATCAGGATGTGGACTCATTACGATTAGCCGGTATCATAAGAATGTGGTTCTTTGAATTGTGTGGGTAACTTGAAACCCAAATCTAATCTTGCATAGAAACCAACATACCACCAATCCTTTTAGCTCAATCATTTGATTAATACGATAATCAATATCAAGCAATCAACTGATGAACCTTTCGTATTTCCCTGATACTTTTCCCAAAGGGACAAGTGAACGGTCAAAAGTATCCAAAACCCGCCGGCTAAAGATTTGCTTCGGTGGGCACATTTGAACACTTTGCGATGTAAAAACGAAGGTCCGCAACGCTTTGTCTTTGTAAACTATATTCGGCCGGTACGTTTTTACACCCATCGCAGGCGTGTTCAAATGAGCAGACGCCACCTGTACAAATCGGAGGCCGGATAGATGAACAGCCTAATCAAATTTATACACAGCCAATTATTAAACGACCCACAAAAATCAACATGGAGCCAAGAATGTCATCATGCGGACCAGTTTTAACATCGTAGTCGACTTTAACACTATTCGGCTGACTTTGTAAAGCGTCTCAAAATAGATAAACAGCCCATTATTCTCACCCGGCATTGGAAGCGTACAGCTGTGCTGATGAATGTTTCCGAGTATGAGCGATTTAGAATGAAAATGTAGATGCTTGAAGATATGCTTGAGACCAAACAATAAGTTGAATAGGGTACAGTACATCATACTTGATGGCAGAGGCTCAAGAACGAATTGAAAAGCATTTTTTTAAATGGAAGTAATTTTCACGGATCGGTTTCTTGATTGTTACGAAGAATACACGGATTATATGGCCCCTGATCATGTTTCAATAGCAATAAAATGGGTTCGCGGATTTTTCGAAGCGTGTCAAAAAAAGTAGTCCACCTGAAAGCGGCCGAATCGGTCCGGAATTCAGATGTCCTGAAATCAGAGAGGTTATCTACGGAAATTTTCGGTTGGTGTATGAACTGAAAACCAAGATCGTGACAGGGCTACCCATCCTCAATTCCCATCTCATCCATTAATTTTAGCCCGTACTCCCGAATGAACTCGATGACCGGAATCACCTGCCGGCCTTTTGGTGTGATTGAGTAGACGGTTTTCGGCGGTACCTCGGCAAAGACCTTCCGGTTGATGAATCCATTTTTCTCCATCTCTTTTAGCTGAGATGTCAGCATTTTATCGGAAATGTGTCCGATGGATCTCCTGATTTCGCTGTAGCGCATCTCTTTGTCTTTAAGACGCCAAAGTATCGGCATTTTCCAGGTTCCCCCGATAAAATCGAGCGCAAACTCCACGGGGTTGTAGTATCGTTTTCCATCGTATACAAAATCTGGCATAATCGCCTCCTGTTTTCATTCAAGCCATAACTTACCAAAATGTTCGTTACTGACGCTTTCGACAGTATATTGATAAACGGTTATCTTTCCATGACCTTCGTGACAGAAATAAACATACACGTAAAATTACTGTTATGAATAAAGGCAACATTTTAATTATCGCTGCAAATCCAACAACATCCACAACTACGGGATGGCCTGTCGGTTTCTGGGCTTCAGAAGTTACACATCCCTGGCACATTTTCACCGAAGCCGGTTACGATGTAGTCATTGCCAGTCCCGAAGGGGGAGATCTCAGAATGGATGCGATGAGTGATCCATTTGATGAAAGCGGATATTCGGACTGGGACGAACGAAGCAAAAAGGTGCTTAAAAATGACCTGTTTAAATCTAAGCTTAATCAGACACCTTCTGTCTCAGATCTTTCAATCAAGGATTTTGACGCTATCGTTGTTGCCGGCGGCCAGGCTCCCATGTTTACCTTTGAAGAGGCTGAATCGCTGCACTCTTTCTTTCAGGAATTTTACCAAACCGGCAAACCAACATCAGCGTTGTGTCACGGAACGGCTGTTCTTCGGTATATCAGAGATGAAAACGGAGCCCCATTTGTAGCCGGAAAAAAAGTGACGGGATTTACCAATGAAGAGGAAAACGACGCCGATGCCGCCGCCGGACAAACCGTGATGCCCTGGCGTATAGAGGATGAGCTGACCGCACTGGGAGCCCGTTTTGAAAAAGGAGAAAAGTGGACCCCCTACGTGGTTGCTGACGGAAACCTGATTACCGGTCAGCAGAATATGTCGGGCGAAGCAGTTGCTGAGAAAATTCTTGAAATGCTATCCAAACACTGATGGAGAGAAACCTCGAGAATGTTAACATTAGCTCAGAAGGAGATAAAACAGGAACCTATCAAAACACCGAATCATGAGTAATCATAAAATAGCCGTTATAGGACATGGAAATGTAGGTGGAACGCTGGCGTTACGCTGGAAAAATTCCGGGTACGACGTTGTTCTCGGAGCCAGAGATCCTGAAGCCCCATCCCGTAATGAATGTACAGATGCGGGTATTCCTTCCACTTCTATTGAGCAGGCAGCCTTAAAAGCAGACGTAATTCTGGTCGCCATTCCATCTCATGCAACCGTTGATCTTGCCAAAAAGTTACCAGATTTGACGGGTAAAATCATGATCGACGCCACCAATGCGGTAGTGAAAAAACCTTCCCCCTATGATACCGGATTTCACGCATTTGAAGACCTAACAGAAGCAGCAGTTGTGAAAGCATTCAACTCAACTGGTTTTGAAAATATGCGGAATCCCGTCTACGGCGACATTCATCTCGACATGTTTATGGCCGGGGATGACGACAATGCAAAATCAGTCATCAAAAGACTTGCTACCAATATTGGATTTGAAGAATGTTATGATTTTGGGGGGAGTGACAAGGTAGTTCTACTGGAGAAGTTTGCGCTAAGCTGGATCAACCTGGCTATTATGCAGGGTCACGGCCGTGATATTGGGTTTAAAGTCGTTCGGCGTGGATAATCACGTAAAAAGAGGGTTCAACCCAGGATGGATGCGGCCGTTGTATCATATCAAGGTTTAAGGTCTTTATTAACTCAATTTTTCGAATAACTCATCCAAAACGCATTGTAAACGTGTGGTCATGGCACTATATTCAATCTGCGGTACGGATCACAAGTGTGGATCTAATCATAAGTAAAGAGATTGAAATGACAGCTATGAAAACAGATGAGCTACCAAAAATTCTATCTTTTATAAAATCTTCTGAGAAGTTAAAGAGCACGCTGCGGTCTGCCCACACCTCAACCGGCCGCACCGAGAGTGTGGCCGAGCATACCTGGCGTCTTTGCCTGATGGCTTTGGTATTAGACAACTATTTCCCCGAAGTGAATATGGGCAGGGTACTTAAATTGTGCATTATCCATGATCTCGGAGAGGCCGTCAACGGGGATATTCCGGCACCGATGCAATCTGCCGGTACGGATAAATCGGGTAACGAACGTGACGATTTTTTGCTTCTTTTGAACGACCTGCCCGGAGAGTTGCAGCATGAACTGACGAAGCTGTGGGATGAGTATGACGATGCAGCTACACCGGAGGCTCAAATCGCGAAGGCGCTGGATAAGCTTGAGACAATCACACAGCACAACCAGGGGGATAACCCGGACGGTTTCGACTACTCCTTTAACCTCGATTACGGTAAAGAGTATACGCAAGGTCATCCGGTTATCACGTCAATCCGTGATATACTGGATAAAGAGACGAAGAGGAACGCTGACAAAACGGGTAGCTGATACACGCTGCAGATCTGCCGTTAACATCAACTGAATACAAACGATGAAAAAAAAGCTGAATCTTGAGACCTGGCCGCGCAAAGAGCACTACGAATTTTTTAAGCAGTTTGAAGAGCCCTTTTTTGGAATTTGCGTGCGCATCGATTGTACGAAAGCCTATAAGGTATGCAAAGAGCACAACGAGTCGTTCTTTTTATATTACCTGCATAAGTCCCTCGTGGCCGCAAACGGAATAGAATCCTTTAAGTACAGAATTGCAGATGATGTGGTATATCTTTACGATGAGATACACGCTTCTCCCACGATCAACCGGCCAAACGGCACGTTTGGGTTTTCGTACATGGATTTCTACCGGGATTTTACCACATTTTCCAGGGAGGCAGAGAAAGAAATTGAACGAGTGAGAAGTAGCACCAACATTACACCTGAAGTGTCGGGTGGCAACGTGATTCATTATACATCCCTGCCGTGGATTGATTTTACATCCATCTCTCACGCTCGTCATTTCTCGTTTGATGATAGCTGCCCGAAAATTGCCTTTGGTAAAATGACCGAATCAAATGACGGCAGCAAGAGTATGGCCGTTTCGATCCATGTACACCACGCCCTCATGGATGGATATCACGTTGCAAAGTTCATCGATGAATTTCAACAAGGGCTGAACGAGTAGCTTATCAAGAGATTCGACAGGCGAGGGTCGGAAAATCCGGGAGTTTTAAAAAGTGATAAAAAAGCCTGCTGCTCATTTCTGAACAGCAGGCTTTTAAACTCTGGTCTATTTCAAGCTTACTTAAATGTATAGCGAAGTCCGAACTGAACCTGCCAGCGGGACTGGAGGTCAAAATCATTCGTAAACGTTTCGTTCTGGCTGGTATCAAAACTGTAGGTGGCTTGCTGCGTGGCCGGATCTACGTTAATACCAATGGGCTGAGTATTGACGGGCGATTGCCGCACACCCCAATCTGAGTTCAGCAGGTTCCCTACATTTAAAACATCGACACTGAACTGCAGGGTATTATCGCCCATATTCAGATCCTGCAGAACTCGGATATCCCACCGGCTATTCCACGGGCTCAGAATGGCATATTTTTCGGCGTATTCGCCTCGTCTGTCACTCAGGTAATCATCCTGCTGGATAAACTCATTGTAGGCTTCGCGCTGCGCCTGCTGTTCGGCTGGTGAGCCGGAGAAGGTGAATGTATCAAGGTCAGACTCCGTGGGAATATAGATCAGGTCGTTGAGTCCTGATCCGTCACCGTTGGCATCTCCGGAGTAGGTGTAGGAGAAACGACCGCCCTGGGCATATTCAAAGAAAAGAGAGAATGATGTGGCCCACTGGCCTTCACCGTAGGAAAAAGTTTTGTTGGCCGTACCTATCACGCGATGTTTGTTCCCGTAAAGGGATGGCGTCAAGCTTGGATTATTCACATCGCCGCGCACCGGGTTTCTTGCAAATGCATCACTGGAAATTTCAGCTTCGATGGAGTTTAAATCACGGGCATCAAGGTAATTGTAGGCAACGGTGGTAAAGAGCCCGTTGCGCCACTGTTTCTTGGCTTCTGCTGTCCAGTTAAAGCTGTAGCCCCTGCTTGTGTTCGTAAAGACATAGGCGTTGGTTGGTCCGCCGAACGGTCCAACGGCCCTGTCAGAGTTCAGGTAAAACTGGCGGTTATCCACACCCGATAAGGTTCCTGAAGGGGGACGCAGACCAAAATTCCTTACGATCATGGCGTTGATATCTTTTGTGAATGCAATATCGGTGGAGAATAACCATCCGCCCTCTATTGCTTTCTCTGCACCGATGTTCGTTCTCCACACTTGTGGAAATTTAAAATCGGGATCTGTGACCGTGTAAAAGAAGAAATCGGGGTTGGCAACCTGGTTGCCTACCCACACAAATGGAAAACGGCCAGTAAACAGACCTGATCCGCCGCGCAGCTGCAGGGTTT
This sequence comes from Bacteroidota bacterium, assembly GCA_009909035.1. GTDB lineage: Bacteria > Bacteroidota > Rhodothermia > Balneolales > Balneolaceae > SW132. The sequence goes on along the minus strand of JAAAOB010000129.1, from coordinate 90,293 downwards.
GATTGCCGTTTACATCCCAGTTGAAACCTACCCTTGGCGACAAGAGCGGGGTTTGAGTGGGCAGCTCAGTATGATCAAACTGGACAGCCTCTCCATCCTCATCAAAGTAGGTGACATCCGGCGCATACGTTCCGCCTTCGGCAACTGTGCCTCCCTTCCGCTCAATATTCTCCTCAATCTTATCACTGGTGTTAAAATAGAGAGGAAGATCCATGCGCAGTCCATATGTCAGGGTGAAATTAGTTGTCATTTTCCATTTATCCTGTGCATAAAGCGCCCACTGGCCCACATTTGTTTCGGCAAGAGCCCAGCTGTCGTTTGCATTATTCTCCTCGAACGTATTCCTTGCAAATTCAACGGCTGAATCGTACTGGCCGGAGTTTACGAAATCGAGGAATTCCTGAACGCTGGCAAATTCGGGGGCAAATGTTCCGCCCGGCTGACCACTGAAGTAGGCCCCGAGATTAAAGGAGTTATCAAATGAGAACGATTCAAGGGAGCTGCCAACGGTAATTGTGTGATTGTCGGCGTAGATGTCGAAGTTGTTTGTAACCTGGAATACCTTTTGATCAAGACGGTTGTTGATGGAGAATGGCTCGTGCCCGGCAATGATATACCGTACACCGTTTTTGTTGATATTGAGAACGGGGAAGGGATCACTGAACGGGTCGCGGCTGTCATCAAAATGTGTGAATCCAACCTGTAAATTGTTTGAAAATTTATTTCCGAAGATGGAGCGGAGTTCCAGGATACCCGACTGAATGTCGTTATTAATTCGGTAGCCCGTATTGAAAAATTGAAGCGTGGTGGCATCGGGCCCCCTGCGGCCGAGCGCGGAGCGATTGGCGTTCTGCTCCCTGAAAGCATCCAGGAAATTATAGGTAGCGGTAAGCGTATGATTTTGGCTGATGTTCCAGTCCAGTTTAAAAATCCCCTTATTATTGTCCGTATCGTGAGAATATTGCTGGAATGGACCGGTTTGATAGCCGTAGCGGCTCTCCAATATGCTGCTCACCGCATTCAAATCTGAGGCCAGTACACGGGATACATTTGTTCCGCTTACACCGGGCGCATCGGCAAGAAAATTACTGCCAAGATCGTCTCTCCGCTCCAGTTCAAAGTTCGCAAAGAAAAAAAGTTTGTTTTCAATAATCGGTCCGCCGATACTGATGCCGGATTGAAGCTGATCGAGCTCGGGTACAAAAATATCATTCCCCCGCACTTTCGAGCCGGTCAGGTCTTCGTTTCGGTAGAATCCAAATACTGATCCCTCATAGTTGTTCGTACCACTTTTGGTGACGGCATTAACGGCCGCACCCGTAAACCCGGCCTGTGTAACGTCGTATGGCGCCACGGAAACCTGGATTTGATCGATGGCATCCAGTGAAATGGGCTGTGCGTTCGACTGACCTCCGGGCGTGGCGGCATCAAGGCCGAATGGATTATTGAAAATTGAACCGTCTAACGAGAAGTTGTTGAACTGATCGTTCCGGCCTGCAAAGGAGTTTCCATCGGATGAAGGGGATAGTTTATAGATATCTTCAGCTGAACGAGTAATGGTGGGAAGATTATCAATCTGTGCATTTTCGATGGTTGTTGTGGCACCGGTTCTGTTTTCGTTGATATCCTTGCTTCCGGTTGTAACCACAATTTCCGACATGTCGGCTACACTCTCTACAAGCTGAAAATTAACCGTTTGCGTCTTGCCAAGCGTCAGGGATATCTCTCCCTGTTCTTGTTTCTGGTATCCAATAAAGGTGGCGCTGACGGTGTAGGGCCCGCCGATCCTGAGGTTCGATAATGTAAACCGGCCGTTGGATCGGGTGGATACACCGCGAACGGTACCGGATGGCTCGTGGACGGCCACAACATTGGCGCCGGGCAGTGGGTCTCCGTTCTCATCGAGGACAAGTCCGTCGATAGAGGCTGTGGTGACCTGCCCGATGGCAGCTGTGGAGAACAACAGAAGGAAGAGTGTGGAGAGTAAGGTTAAGAGAGCGTAACGTTGTTTCATGATACGGGGATTGACAGTTTGTATGGAGAGGTTGGGAAAGTCTAAACGTAAAACTTCGTTAATATAGAGTTAAATTTGGTCTCTCGAAGAGAAACTTTTCCACATATCATCCACATTTTGATAGTCTCGAATGCCAAATCTAAAATTGTGGGGGAGGGATAAATACATGGAGAAATCCGGGCTGATATAGGTGAGGCTCTATCAAGAAGTCAGGCGGAGAGCATGCTTTCTGAGAATTTTTTTGAGCAGGTCCGGATGGAGAGTGGATGCCAGCGTGAGGAGCGGAGGGATTTATGGAAACCGGGATCTATCGATTGCGTTTGAGGAGCCGACAGGTCGGGATTATGTGAATGTCAGCTCCATCAACTGACCTCCCGGCGGCGGTCAAGTCTGCACCGCTTAGCAGAGGTGTGCACTCTTTGGATCTTAGAGGCAGTCCCAATGAAACCTGAAGAAGGAGACCGGTTGAAAAATCAATACTTTAAACCAGGAGTGAAGAGATGAAAACTCTGCTTCAGAGTTATAGACATTCTGGTGCTTAACGCAGATACAGAACGGTTGGTTTTAAAACCTTCCGCCGAATCAGCTACGCGGGGTTGCTCAACAACCCACGGAGACGCTTTGCTTCGGTGGCCTGCTGGCTGTTAGGATAGTCTTCTAAAATGCGGTTGACCATTCTCAGTGCATTGGTCTCATCTCCGGCCTCTCTATAGGCCTCTGCGGCTTCCAGAAGGTTTAGGGGCGTGGTAGAGTCGCTCTCCTCCCATTCAGCCGCGCGCACGTACATATCGGCTGCTTCCGCATACCGTTCAAGCTCCGCAAGGATGATGGCGTGAAGTGAAATAGGGGAGACGCCGACGATGCCTTCAGGAACATCAAATTGTTCAATCCGGCGAAGGGCTTCCTCGTAGTTTCCAAGTTCAAATTCAGAAATGGCCGCATAGTAGTTGGCAAGATTGCCGGCGGAGGTGCCGCTATAGTTATCCGCAATCTGTGCAAACCCGAGTGTAAAGTTCTCTTCATCACCCAACAGTGCGTTTTGATAATTCCCTTGCATAAACTCCTCTTCAGCCAGCCCAAGAAGGTTTTGCGCCTGCTCTTCCTGCTGACCGGAGTAGATGAAGTACCCGACCACCAATCCGATGGCAAGAATAATTGCCAATCCGGCGCCGATAACGGTGGCTTTGTTATTCTCGTAATAGTACATGAACCGGGAGGAGTATTCAATGAGAATATCCTGTTCTAAATCTTCCTTCTTTAGTCCTCTACTCATAAAAACCGTTTCAGAGTTAATTTTTATTTAAGCCGTGAAAGTTATCACTGTTTATGGATTTAACCAAGTGGAAAAGTGGAGTCTGCAGTAATAATACGTTTACAGCAAAAAAGGCCCGCGGAGGTTATTGTGAATTTAAAAGATATTCGCAGTTTACTCCTCCGGTGGCATTTAACATTTACGCAACACTATTCAGCTGTTTGATAAAACCCCATTGTGAAGGGTGTAGATGTTGTCGCAGCGCTGTGCAATCTCGCGTTCATGGGTAATAAGAACAATCGAAAGATTTCGATCTTCCCGCAGTTCAAAAAGCATGGATAGAATCAGTTCGGTATTCCGTTCATCGAGATTTCCTGTGGGTTCATCCGCCAGAATCACGGATGGGTCGTTCATCAGGGCACGAGCCATGGAAACGCGCTGCTGCTCGCCGCCTGACAACTGGGACGGCCTGTGGTTCAGCCGTTGATCAAGATCAAATCGTTTGAGTAGGGCAGTAGCTTTTTTTCGGGAGGTCTCTTTATCCGTTCCGCGTATAAAAGCGGGCATCATCACGTTTTCAATGGCTGTAAACTCCGGGAGAAGGTGATGAAACTGAAAAACAAAACCAACGCTTGCATTACGGAATGACGCCAGTTTATCGGGCTTCAGCGAATAGACCGATTGCTCCTCCCAAAATACATCGCCGCTGTTCGGCCTGTCAATCCCTCCAAGAATATGAAGGAGTGTGCTTTTACCACATCCGCTGGAACCCACAATTGCAATGATTTCCGATAGGTTTACCGAGAGGTTCACATCTTTTAAAATTTCAAGTTGTCCGTCGCCGGCTTCATTGTCGAAAGACTTTGCAATATGTTCGGCGCGAAGAACGACTTCTTCGGGAGAATTCATGAGATCTTATTTTGGAATTCAGGATAAATAACCGGATGGATCTCCACACAACGCGACGTTTCCACATTGATGGTAGAAAGTACGGCGCACATCCGGTTCTCTTTTTCAGCTACAAGAAATTTTTGTGGGGTTCCCAGGACAAACCTGTTGATCGATGTTTTCTTTTTCATGCCAATAACCGAATTGAACGGGCCGGTCATGCCCGCATCGGTGATGTAGCCGGTTCCCTGGGGAAAGATACGGGCATCATTGGTGGGGACATGCGTATGCGTGCCCACGATGACAGATACCTGCCCATCGAGGTGCCAGGCCATTGCGAGCTTCTCTGCGGTAGCTTCCGCATGAAAGTCAACGAATACGATATCGGCCTCCTCTTTTATTTTTTTAAGGGCCCACTCTGAAGCGGCAAACGGATCATCAATTGACGGCATAAATGTTCTGCCCTGCAGATTCATAACGCCAATCCTGGCATTTATTCCCGGCAGATCGTAGATACCAAACCCGAACCCTGCATTCCCTTTTGGATAGTTCAGGGGGCGCAGCAGGTTGGGATCCGATTTCATATAAGAGAAGATTTTCCATTTGTCGAATGAGTGATTTCCTCCCGTTATGACATCTACGCCCAGGTCGTACAGTCTCTTCACAATATCGCGATTGATACCACGCCCTTCGTGTGTATTTTCCCCGTTGGCAATTACGAAATCAGGGGAGTGTTTTTCAAGAAGGGGAGGGAGCATCGTTTCCAGAAATGAGAGGCCGGGCTCACCAACGATATCCGCTATAAAGAAAACCTTTGCCGTGTTTGCTGACATAAAATAAATTTAAGGATGACAAAAAGAGAAAAGTAAGGTACAAAATGTGAGGAAGAAGAGTGGGTTGAACTTACAATGTTCACGGTGCTGATCTGATTCAGCTGATCAAGCTACATACCCTGCAATTGATATAAAATGGCTTAAACTGCCGGCCAGGACAAAAAGATGCCAGATGCCGTGCGACAGGCGATATCGATAGTCGAGCGCGTAAAATATAACGCCGAATGTGTAGAACATCCCCCCGGCGATAAGCCAGTAAAAGCCGGTAGTGGATAAGTTGGCCATGAGCGGATCTATAATGATGATGACAAGCCAGCCCATCAGCAAGTAAATGATTAATGGTAAAATCCGGTGCCCCTTGCTTGGAATTAAATCGATGATGATTCCAAGAGTAGCCAGTCCCCATATTACGGCAAACATAGTCCATCCAAGATCCCCCCGGAGCGTTACAAGGGTGAACGGGGTGTAAGTGCCGGCGATCAACAGATAGATCGAAAGATGATCCAGCTTCTGGAAAACCTTTTTGAGTTTGCCCTGGACACTATGGTAGAGGGTAGAAAATGTGTAGAGCAGCACAAGTGATGCCCCGTAGATGGCAAAACTGGTGATCTTCCACGGATCTCCTTTTGTTACAGCTAAATAGATTAATACAAAAAATCCTACAACAGAGAGAATGGCTCCTGCAAGGTGGGTATAGCTATTAAAACGTTCGCCTTTATACATGATATAATTTAACTAAAACGGACCTGTCGGCATTCCCGGGAAGAAGAATCAGGAAATATCAGAGAGTAGTTTTTCCATTTCATTGTTCATTTCCCGCATTAAATCCTCTTCATTTTGTTCAGCGTCTTCAAGCTCCTGCCTCAGTTCAAACAGTTCCCCGGCTATGCTTAATGATGCAAGAATCATGGCCGTTGAATCGGGTTGATTGGTGAGCTCTTTTCGATATCGTTTAAACTTTTCATCAACAAAAGCGGCGATCTTTCTCATGCTCTCTACTTCACCATCCGCCACCTTCAGGGGAATCTGCTTTCCAAGAACGGAGACTTTAATCGACTGCATCGCGTAGGTTATTCTATGTGTTTATTAATTTTACTGATAAGGTTTTTTACCTGGTGCCGCATAGCAATTCGTTCCGACTCACTAATCTCCGAAAAGATGTCTCCCTGTTTGCGCTGCACTCCCTCGAGTTTGTCTTTGAGCCGTAAATTTTCACGCTTTAGATCTTTATTCTGCTTTTTTAACAGCTCCACCTGTTGCCGTACCTGTTCCAGGTATTTTGAAAAAATTTCTTTCTGTGAGTCAAGTTCGGCCATGGAAACAGGCTAAGATCTCAATTTTGCATCATAGGTTCGTTCAAGCTGATGTACAACTTTTTTAACTATCGGTTCCACATCTTTGATCGACAGTGTCTTATTAGAATCTAAAAAAGAGAGCCTAAAAGCAATACTTTTTTTACTGTTGCCGATATTTTCTCCTTCGTAAACATCAAAGACGTGAACCGATTGCAGAGCAGATCCGGCTTCCGCGCGAATTGTCTTCTCCAGATCAGCAGCTCGCACGTCCTGATCCACAACGAATGCAGCGTCAAAGTCGAATGCAGGATATCTCGATACGTTTTGATAGCCGGTATCTCTGTGGATCTCTTCAAGTTTAGAAAGTTCGGTAACATCTATTTCTGCAACAAAGGCATCTTTTTCGATATCAAACCCGTGGCGGGTTTCTTCGTCAATAATCGACAAAGAGGCAATAACGGTGTTGCCGATCGTGTATGTCAGGTTGTAGTTGTTCTGTGTCTGTTGTTCCGTTTTATCGGAAATTCCAAGCCGCTCAAATATCGCTTCAACATCGGCTTTTAGGTCAAAAAAGGAGAACGATTCAGCGTCTCCTTTCCATGTATCCCTGGATTTAAGCCCGCAAAGTCCCAACAGGAGATTCGTATGTTCCCTCACACCGTTGATCCATGTTCCGCCGTCAGAGGCCTGAAAGACGTGGCCAATTTCAAAAAAGCGGAGCTGCTCCTCGTTTCTGCTCAAATTATATTTCACAGCTTTCAAAAACCCCCCGGCAAGGTGCGTGCGGAGCGTGGTATTCTCCTGCGACACGGGGTTTAATGTGTCTATATGGTTCGTTTCATCGGAAAGCAACTGAGCCTCTTTTTTGGAGAGAAGTGAATTTGTAGAGATCTCTTTATATGCTTGTGATACAGCATATTCGCGCAGACGCTCTACCAGGATTTCCCAGTCGGTAAGCGGTTCAGGTGCGACAAACGGCGATGTTGTGGGCCGCGGAATATTGTTGTAATCGTACACGCGCCCGACCTCCTCGATCAGGTCTACCTCGCGTGTTACATCAGGCCTGAAATAGGGCACTTTGCACGTCAATCTGTTTTTATCTTTCCGGGAGGGTTCAAATTCAAGGCTCTCCAAAATAGTTTCTGATTCTTCAATAGAGAGGTCTGTACCCAGCAACCGGTTGATCCGGGAGTTCCGTACCTCGACATGGCGGGGCTCTGCAGATACCGGGTGAACATCGGAATATCCTGGAACAAGGGTTCCGCCGGAGAGTTCGGCGATCAGGTCTGCTGCCCTTTTTGCTGCCCGAACCTGACCGGTGGGGTCGATACCCCGCTCAAACCGGTACGAGCTGTCGGTCTGAAGCGCCAGTGCTTTCGACGCACGTCGGATGTGGGAGGGATTAAAATAGGCACTCTCAATCAAAATGGTTTTCGTGTCGGGCCCGACTTCTGACTCTTCTCCCCCCATCACACCGGCAATAGCCACCGGCTGTTTGCCATCGCAAATAAAAAGAGTGCCCGCCGGCACTGTCCGTTCTACATCATCAAGCGTGGTGAAGGATACAGGTTCATCAAAATCTTTGACCACAATTTTGTGATCCGAAAGCTTGTCGTAATCGAACGCGTGGAGCGGTTGCCCAACCTCATGCAGGATAAAGTTGGTCACATCAACAACATTGTTAATAGGTCGAAGACCGACGGCCTGCAGCCGCTGTTTCAGCCAGGCGGGAGATTTGCCGATGGTCACGTTTTTGACCATAAATGCAGCATAGCGATGACATTTGTCACTATTTTCAATTTTGATTGTGATGTCATCAGATAAATCCTGTTCTGCCGGTACAATGTCCTGATACGGGGAGTGAAGTGTCTGGTTCAGAACTGCAGCGAGGTCGCGGGCTACTCCTATGTGCGAGGCGGCATCGGGGCGATTGGGGGTAAGGGCAATTTCGAGTACAGTGTCCTGCTCTATTCCAAGGGCTTCTTTCAGCGGCTGACCCGGTGTGAAGGTATCATTCAGCACCATGATTCCCGAGTGGTCGTTTCCAAGGCCCAGCTCAGCTTCCGAGCAGATCATACCTTCAGATGACTCCCCGCGAAGTTTCACCTTTTTAATCGTCAGATATTCACCGTTTGGAAGGGGCTCCGGCATGGTTGCACCCACGGTAGCCACTGCTACGTTCTGACCCGCCGCTACGTTGGGCGCACCACAAACGATTTGTGATACTGTATCACCGATGTTTACATCGCAGATCCGTAGTTTATCGGCATTTGGATGATCACGTACGTCGTTAACGCGGCCCACTACCATCTGATTGAATTCCTGGCCTATCGATTCGATGGTTTCCACTTCGAGGCCAAGGAGTGTGAGTTTCTCAGCAATATCGGTGGCGCTGAGTTCGGTTTCAACATACTCTCTGAGCCAATTAACTGAAATTTTCATAGTCTGAGGTATAAATCGTTTGGATAGCTATAATTTATGTGAACTGCCGCAGAACCCGGATATCGTTTTCGTAGAGTGTCCGGATATCGTCGATACCATAGCGAAGAAGGGCAATGCGGTCTACGCCCATCCCGAAAGCAAAGCCGGTGTATTTTTCTGAATCTACGTCAACGGCATCAAATACATTTGGATCGACCATGCCCGCACCGAGAATTTCAAGCCACTGACCTCCATTTTCGTTATCCCACCAGATATCCATCTCCATGCTGGGTTCCGTAAATGGGAAAAAGGATGGGCGGACACGATATTTTACGTCGCTGCCGTACATTAATTTTGCAAACATCACCAGGGTTTCAATAAGTTCGCCGAGTGTGACGCGCTCGTCCACGTAAAGCCCCTCGACCTGGTTGAATTGAAAGTAGGACTTGGCGGTGACAGCTTCATTTCTGTAGACTCTGCCGGGCATGATGGAGCGGATAGGCGGCTCTTTTACTTTCATCAGCCGAATTTGCACGGGCGATGTGTGCGTGCGCATCACCAGGTTATCCTGAGGCCGCTCCTCGGATCGCCGAACAAAGAACGTGTCCTGCATATCGCGGGCGGGATGATCAGGCGGGAAATTAAGTGCGGTAAAATTATGAAAGTCATCTTCAAGCTCAGGTCCGTCGGCAATGTTAAAGCCAAGTCGCAGAAAAATCTGCTTCATCTCTTTGAGTGCACTTGTCAGCGGGTGGAGTGATCCCGTATAGCTTGGAAGAACAGGCAGAGAGATATCATCAGCGGCCCCAAACGAGACCGATTTCTTTTCAGATAGGTTTTCCTTTGCTTCATCGAACCGGTTCTGGGCAATAGTTTTAACTTCATTCATCGCCTTCCCAACCTTCGCTTTCTGGTCGTTGGGGACGGATCCCATCATTTTAAACATATCCTGGACTTTTCCATTTCTGGAGAGGAACTGAAGCCTGAACTCTTCAAGGTCCTCCTCTGTCTGGATTGTGAAGGCTGTTATCTCCTGTTTCAGAGATTCAATTGATTCAATCATAATGGGTGTTCTGTTCGGGGAAGTGGATTACAGGTTGAAAAGGTACGAATGGGGTAAATATAAAAAAACCGGCAGTCCATAACTCTGGATCTGCCGGTTTCATAGTGATCGAAATGCAAGACGCTACTTCAATGCTGTCTTAACAATTTCGGTAAATGTTTCAGGATCGCGCACTGCGACGTCCGCTAACATTTTACGGTTGATCTCCATCTCGTTGGTTTTCATCCCGTTAATGAGTTTGGAGTAGGTGGTTCCGTTTAAGCGGGCAGCGGCGTTAATTCGAGTTATCCATAGCCTGCGAAAGTTCCGTTTCCGGTTTTTTCGATCGCGGTATTGGTACAAAAGACCTTTTTCAACCGCGTTTTTAGCAACAGTATAAACGTTTTTGCGTCTGCCCCAGTAACCTTTCGCCTGGTTTAAAATCTTCCGGCGACGGCGACGGGAAGCCACCAAATTTCTTGATCGTGGCATTTTTTAGAACGTTTTAAAGATTAATAAAATAGTGGAAACTAACTGTAAGGGAGAAGCTTTTCGATCGACTTTTTGTCGTTTTCGTGAACTAATGTGCTTTTCCCTAACTCGTTTTTCCGTTTAGGTGATTTTTTTGTCAAGATATGGCGTTTATATGCTTTCTTACGCTTCAGCTTACCGGACCCGGTACGCTTGAATCGTTTTTTTGCGCCACTATTGGATTTCATTTTAGGCATAGTATCTTCTATTTCCTGAAAATTATGTAGACTTACAATATAGGGAGTTTCAACGATCGAATAAAGCTCAAGTTAACTTTTTTCAGGCGAGAGAATCATGATCATCCGGCGGCCTTCCATCGTGGGTGGCGATTCTACTTTACTGACGTCGCTGAGCTCTTCGGCCAGGTCTTTAAGCAGATCTTTTCCCTGGTCGGTATAGAGCATATCACGCCCCCTAAACTGAACTGTAGCCTTTACTTTATCTCCATCTTCCAGGAACTCACGTGCATGCCGGGTTTTGAACTCGAGGTCGTGATCGTCTGTTTGCGGACGGAACCGGAGTTCTTTTACCTGAATTGTGTGCTGTTTCTTCTTCGCCTCTTTCTCTTTTTTCTTCTTTTCGTACATGAACTTACCGAAGTCGATAACCTTACATACGGGGGGATTGGCATTCGGCGCAACCTCAACCAAATCCTTTTTAAAAGATTCAGCAACTTGCAGTGCCCGTTCAAGAGGTACGATCTCGTGCTCTTCATCCGGACGGATTAGGCGAACTTTGTCAGCACGAATCTCGTCGTTAATATTTGGACGGTCGTCGTTCCGTTTTCTTCTTTGTATTCTTCGTCTTGCGATATGTTTTACCTCAGCTTTAAATTAATCGTTAATTGATGGCGGCAGTTTCTTTTCTGCCACTTCTTGTTCTAATGTATAAATAAATTCTTTAAGTGAAAACGTTCCAATATCACCTTGTGTGTGCCTGCGGACTGAAACTGTACTGTTCTGCTGCTCCTCCGAACCAACGATTACCATGTACGGAATTTTGGCATTTTCAGCATCTCGTATTTTGGAGCCAATTTGCTCGCTGCGGTAGTCCGTTTCAACCCGCAGCCCGACATCTTTAAACTTACCTGCAACGTCGTTTGTGTACTCAGTATATTCATCCGAGATCGGCAGTACTTTTACCTGGAGTGGGGAGAGCCAAAGTGGGAAATCTCCTGCAAAATGTTCAATCAAAATACTTACAAATCTCTCCATAGAACCAAAAGGCGCTCGGTGAATGATAACCGGCCGGTGTTTTTCATTATCTGACCCTACGTAGGTCAGGTCAAAACGTTCCGGCATTACATAATCTACCTGAACAGTTCCGAGCTGCCACTTCCGGCCGATGGCATCCCGGATGATGAAATCAATTTTTGGGCCGTAAAAACTGGCCTCACCCTTGGCAACAGTGTAATTAAGCTCCATTTCATCAGCTGCTTCACGAATTTCTGATTGGGCACGGTCCCAATAGTCGCTATTGCCACCGTACTTTTTCTCATTCTCGTCGCGATATGAGAGCCGAATGTCTACCGGCATTCCAAACGTACTGAATACGTGTTGGGTAAGCTCAATCGTATGTTTGATTTCATCTTTAAGCTGGTCGTGCGTGCAGTAAATATGTGCATCGTCCTGTGTAAACCCACGAACCCTGGAGAGACCATTCAGTTCGCCCGACTGCTCATACCTGTAAACGGAACCAAATTCGGCGAGGCGGATGGGCAGTTCGCGATAGCTTCTCAGGTCGGAGGAGTATATCCTGTGGTGATGAGGGCAGTTCATCGGCTTCAGCATATACTCATCGCCTTCAACACCGAATGGATTAAACTGGGAGTCCTGGTAGTACGGATAGTGCCCGGATGTTTTATAAAGCTCAAGGCGAGCGATATGCGGCGTGATGACCTCTTTGTACCCACGCTCGAGCTGCTCATCGCGCAGAAATGCTTCGAGAGTTCGCCGAAGAGTGGTGCCGTTAGGCAGCCAGAGCGGCAATCCGGGCCCTACCATCTGGTCCATCAGGTAGATTTTCAGCTGCTTTCCAAGTTTTTTATGATCGCGGCGTTTGGCCTCCTCAAGCTGATCGAGATGCTCTTTGAGCAGTTTCTGTTTCGGAAAGGAGACTCCATAAATTCGTGTTAGCTGTTTACTTTCCACATCGCCGCGCCAGTATGCACCCGCCAGGCTTGTCAGTTTAACCGCTTTAATCAGCCCGGTGTGAGGAATATGCGGCCCCCGGCAGAGATCTGTAAAATTGCCTTGCGTATAGAATGTGATTGTGGAATCTGTTAAATCATCAAGCAGATCCACTTTGTACTCATTGCCACGCTCTTTATAAAATGAAAGAGCCTCCTGGTGGCTGATCACTTCCCGGTTAAATTCGGATTTAGCCCGGGCAAGCTCGATCATTTTATTTTCTACGCGCTCCAGCTCATCCTGCCCAAAAGAGTAGTCACCAAAGTCGATATCGTAATAAAATCCATTTTCAATCGGCGGACCAATTCCAAACTTGGCTTCAGGGTAGAGCTCCTGAACGGCTTCTGCAAGAAGGTGTGCCGAGGAGTGCCAAAATGTATACTTCCCATCGTCACTCTCCCATGTATTGATTCTAATTTCCCCATCCTCAGTGAGGGGCCGGTCAAGATCTATTACTTGATCGTTAAGGGTAATACTTAATGCGTTGCGGGCAAGTCCTTTCGAAATACTCTCCGCCACTTCATATCCGGTACTATATTTGGGAAATGTTTTTTCAGCGCCGTCAGGTAACGTTAATCTGATGAATTCTTCAGGCATTAGAATTGTAAAAAAAAAATTTTAAAAAAAGGTGATTGTGATATATTGTTCGTAGATCTGCAGATTATTTTGCAAAAATACGAAATCATTCGATAGCATTAAACTATAATATTTGACGTTACAGGTGCTTTACATGCTGACGATACGATTTTGTTTACGTAGTTGATGATCAGAGAGAAGGTCAAATATGTGTACAGATAGTGATCTGTACGTTCAGAACTCTTCAGAAAATGTTGTGGTTTTGTATATCATATCCGGCCAGTTCTAAAGAGATAAATAGAAAGAGATACAGCACTGGATATCAGGAAACATTATTAAAGTATGCAGGGAGAAAATGGAGAAGAATGATACGTCATATCAACGCATTAACGATGAGTTGATATTCAACAGCAAGGCGATGTTTGTGTACGAAATCGGTTCCCTCAGGATTGTTGATGCCAATTCGCAGGCGTTGGAAAAGTACGGATTTTCAAAACACGAGCTCTTGCAAAAAAGAATGAGCGACCTCGGCGAGAGGATTCACTACGACCGGGAATTCATTGGTGATGAGCCCATTCAAACGAGTGTGCCAACGAACTTGTGGCGACACCGTGGGAGGAGTGGAGACGAGTGGATTGTTCAGCTCACCACGCAGCGTTTTCAGCACAACGGCAGGTCCGTTGAATTGGCCGTTGCCCACGATGTGGATTCGATCGTAGCATCTGGTGCCGAGGCCGTTGAGGAGCTGCCCGGAATAGAATATAATCACTTGCCTTTTGGGGTCATCGAGTGGAATTCCAGCCTGGAGGTGATTGGGTTCACTGAAGAGGCTGAAAAAATATTTGACCAGAAGCACAGATCTATTTTGCAGATGCCTGCCCGCAGTTTGTGGTTTGTGCCTAATGAATTCAATGAACGAGTCACCAATATACTCAAATCTGGTGATCATGAGGGTGACGTTTACTTTACACTGCAATCGGAAGTAAAGAAACCTAATGGCGATCAGGTGGTCTGCCAGTGGTTTAACCTGGTAACGTTTGATGATAGGAACAATCTTGCAAGGATTTATTCTGTTATTGAGGAGATGACAAGCCAAAGAAAAACTCTCCTGGATCTTGGAAATACCGGGTTGTCGTTTCGAATTTTCAACGAGCAATCATTTGCTGGAGCGTATGTAATATCGAACCGGTCGTTTGTCTATGTGAACCCGCGCCTAACGGAGCTGACGGGATACTCTCTGCGGGAGTTTACAGATGAAATCGAGTTGCTCGATTTGATTTCACCTGATGATATCGGTCTTGTAAACAGGCAAATAAAAAAATGGGAAAAGAATCCCGACGGCTCGTTTGAGTTTACCCTGCGTATTCTGACGAAACAGGGTAAAACATTACATATCAAAACGTTCGGTTCTGCGGTTGAGACGGATGCCGACCAGATACTTTTGGGGGTTGTCGTTGATCAAACCGATCATGTGAAAGCACTTGAAGGATACCGCTCCTCTCTGCAAAGCTACCAGTCGCTGTTCGACTCTATAACAGACAGCATCTATATCCAGGATAAAGACGGAACGTTTCTGGAAGTAAATAAAGAAGTAGAAAAGATGTACGGGTATAAAAAGGAAGAGATTTTGGGTAAAACACCCGCTTTCCTTGCAGCAAAGGAAAAGGTAGATCTTGAAGATACAATGCAACGATTTCGAAAAGCACTTGCAGGTGAGCCGCAATATTTCCGGTGGTGGGGGAGACGTAAGAACGGGGAAGCTTTTCCAAAGGATTTAAAACTGTCGAAAGGCAGATTCTTTGGCCACGATGTGGTGATAGCTGTGGCAAGAGACTGTACCGAAATCGTCCGGCGGGAGGAGGAGCTGAAAAGAAATGAGGAGCTCTTCGAGCAGCTGTTCCGAAATTCACCCCTTGGCATTGCACTGCTCGATAAAGATTCAAAGATTTTGCAGGTGAACCAAGGGTTTGAATCCCTGTTTGGATACCGGCAAAGCGAAATTTCCGGCAAAGATCTTGATGATCTGATTGTACCCGAAGATGACTTAAACCAGGCCCGGGGACTTTCCGAAAGCACAGAACCGTTCACATTTACAAAAAAGAGACGCACCAAATCAGGCGAGCTGCTGGATGTGATCATTTACGGGGTGCCTGTCATTGTTGAAGGGGAGACCATAGCAATTTATGGATTGTATATGGACATTACGGATCGTATTGATGCTGAGGAAAAAGTGAAAAAATCGCTCGAGGAGAAGGAGGTTCTGCTTTCTGAGATCCACCACAGGGTGAAAAATAATCTTGCGGTTATTTCAGGACTGCTGGAACTTCAATTTCATAACCTGGAGAGTGCTGAAGCTAAGTCGGCGTTGAGAGATAGCCAGATGAGGGTCAGTTCTATGGCGCTGATTCATGAAAAGCTCTATCAGAACGAAAATCTGTCCGAGATCGATTTTGGGGCATACATGAAAGAACTGGTCGATGTGATTGTGGAATCGCACGAGAATGAGCAGAGGTCCGTGAGGATCGAGCTGGAATCGGACCCTGTTGAGCTTCCAATAGCGAAAGCCATACCCTGCGGTCTGGTCATCAACGAAATTGTTACCAACTCTCTGAAATATGCATTTCCGAAGAGCCATAAGGATCCGGTTATTGGCATAAATCTTCAACATGAAAACGGTCGAGCTGTCATGGAGATCTCGGACAATGGTGTTGGTTTGCCAAAACCATTTGAAGAAGTAGGTGATGGGTCACTCGGAACTCTTTTAATCAAAACATTGATTGGTCAGCTCGAGGCCGAACTGACGGTAGATGGAGAGTCAGGAACCCGTTATATCTTTTCATTTGACCTGTTGTAAGCGAAGCAGGCATTGGTTTCATTCTATCCCGATTCTTGCCAGCCGTATCCGGATGATGAACAGAGCTATAGATACATGCGGCGATGATGGTGAATGAAACTGAGTGGAAGAAGGAGAGCTACAAAGCGGATCTGTATCCTTTTGTAGGGGGCGGACGTGGGTTCAGGCAGATTCGAACTGCCGACCTCATCGATGTCAACGATGCGCTCTAACCAACTGAGCTATGAACCCAAAACTCAAAGATAGCACGATCGAATGATGAAATGCAATCAAAAAACAAGAGAGTTCTTTCGGCTAAGCTTAAAGGTTTGTATTTTTCTATTCTTTTGAATTTTTACGGACACGCGAATGATTAACAGACGAAAAGCCCGGGAAGCGGTACTACAGTCGATCTATGCAATTGAAGTGGGGTCAAATACACCGGCTGATGTGTCGCAGCAGATCGTCAAAGTTGTTCTCAAAGATGACACGGAGGGCGTAAAATTCGCTAACCAGATGATTGAGCATGTCAATGATCACAAAACCGAGTTTGACGAAATAATCTCGAATCATATCAAAAACTGGGAAGTGAACCGGCTGGCCACGCTTGATAAGCTTATTTTGAGAATGGCTATTTGCGAATTTCTTTATTTTGAACAAATCCCTACTAAAGTGACGATGAACGAGGCAATCGAACTGGCTAAATCGTACTCTACCCGCAAAAGCGGCTCCTTTGTTAACGGTATCCTGGATGCAGTTCGTACAGACTTAAGGAGTGCTGATCGTATTGTGAAGAAGGGAAGAGGGCTAATTGAAACATCACGTAGTTAAATGACTGAAAAAGTAATTGCGATTGGAGATGTCCATGGTTGTGTAAAGTCGTTACAAGCTTTGTGGAAAAAACTGGAGCCCTATGATGAATACGTTCATCTGTTTGTCGGTGATTATATTGACAGAGGGCCATCATCAAAAGAGGTGGTCGACTTTCTACTGGAGGTAAAAAACGATCGGAAAACGGTGTTTTTGCGCGGAAATCATGAGTTGATGCTTCTTGATTCACTGGAAACGGGCAGCACACGGAGCTGGATGCTGAACGGAGGAAAAACGACTCTTGAATCCTACGGTAAAAATGCGTCCGTTGAAGATATCCCCGAGGAACATATTGAGTTTTATAGAAAAACCCGTCTCTATTACGAAACAGAAGAGTACTTTTTTGTTCACGCCGGAATCCCTCCAAGCATGACAGTACAACAGAGCGTAGAGGACAGATCAGTGCACGATTATTTTTTGTGGGGGCGAGAACATCTGAATGCTTTTTCACCACCATGGGAAAAAACCGTTGTATTTGGGCATACGCCTCAGCCGTTCCCCATACAACAAAAGGGTATGATTGGCATTGACACCGGATGTGTTTACAACCGCCCCGGACTCGGAAAATTGACATGCGTCCGGCTTCCTGAAAAAAAATTCACCCAGCAGACCTGCCTTGATTAACTGTCTACTCTTTAACCTGGTTCAAGAGAGAAATCTACGACACCCGATACGGTAAAATTTCAGATTAATTTTTTAAGGACAATAAATTCATGAGTTTAAAATGTGGAATTGTGGGTTTGCCAAATGTAGGTAAATCCACCTTGTTTAACGCCCTAAGTAATGCGGGGGCTGATGCGGCCAACTTTCCATTCTGTACGATCGATCCCAATGTAGGGCTGGTAACCGTGCCGGACACCCGGCTTGATACACTGTCTGAATTGGTGGAACCGAAACAGACCCTGCCGGCAACCATTGAGTTTGTGGATATTGCCGGTCTTGTAAAAGGTGCTTCCGAAGGAAAGGGAAAAGGAAACGCCTTTCTTTCTCATATCCGGGAGGTGGATCTGATTGTTCATGTGGTTCGCTGCTTTGAAGATGGTGACGTCATTCATGTAGAAGGATCTGTAGACCCTGCTCGTGATATCCATATCATTGAAGATGAATTGATACTGAAGGATCTTGAATCGGTAGAAAAACGATACGATACATTAAAAAAGCAGGTACGCAGTGGCGATAAAAAGGTAGCAGCAGAGTTTGACGTAGTAAAACGCCTGAAGGAGCACCTGGAAGAGGGTGGTACCGCACGAACATTCAACGCTGATGATGATGAAAAAAGAGCCTTTAGCGATCTTTTCTTGTTATCAAATAAACCGGTGCTTTACGCATGTAATGTTTCAGAAGATGAGGTCAAAACCGGAAATCGTCATGTAGATACAGTGAAAGAGATTGCATCGCAGATTGATGATGAGGTCGTTTCCTTTTGTGCAAAAATTGAGGCAGAAATTGCTGAGCTGGATGATGATGAGAAAGAGATGTTTTTAGAGGAGCTTGGCCTGGAACGAGCCGGACTGGATCGCCTGATCCAGGCGGCATACAGTAATCTTGGATTGATCACCTACTTTACGGCCGGCCCAAAAGAGGTAAGGGCCTGGACCATCCCGAAAGGATACAAAGCGCCTGAAGCTGCCGGTGTTATTCATACTGATTTTGAACGGGGCTTTATCCGTGCTGAGACGATCGCCTACAAGGATTATGAAGAGCTGGGATCAGAAAAAGCTGCACGCGACGCCGGCAAAATGCGCCAGGAAGGCAAAGATTACGTGGTAAACGACGGTGATGTAATGCTTTTTCGATTTAATGTTTGATCATCGGATGGAATAGACATCGCAGGCTTTCCATCTGAATGATTCGGCGCCGGAGAGTATGGTTATTGCTGATTAACTGAATCGGGGCCAACGGGTTCCAGTTTTTTGAACCGTATATCCGACGTATCCGCCGGCACTTTCGACGGGTCAATTTGTTCGTGCACAACCCAAGCATCGGGATAGCGCGATTTTAGCATACTGGAAAACTGGATGGCCCGGTCCCGATCTTGAAAATCCCCGGCCCGAACCCTGTAATTCGGGGAGCGAAAAATTACGTAGGCATCCGGCTCATATCCCGCAATGGAGGTATCGGCCCATGCTACAAAATGATCACGTACGGAGTCGGCATCTGACACGTTAGTCGTTGAAAATAGCTGGACCCTGAACCCGGCATAGGGATCTGTAGTTCGTTCTTCGACCTCAAATTCTCTTAGAAACAGCTCTGGTATCATCTCTGTAGATTCGGAATAGTGCTGTCCCAGACTACTCCTTGTGCGTGCAAGCAGCATTTCCTGATCACCGAATTGATTCTCTGTCCCGGCATTTCCGTTCGTGTTGGTATCCGCACTTTTATCTGAATCAACGGTCGATTCTGTTGAGCCGCAACCGCTAAATAGAAAAAGTGAAATCGCAAAAAGAAAAAGTAGTTTACGCATAAGTAATAGTTACACTCCAACCGGATGCCAGGTGGTCTTGATCTCCTGGAAATCCATGATATAATATGGTGATTCAAGGGAATCGTCTGACCAATCCTTTACATCCAGATGGCGACGACGTTTGATGTTTAAAGCGCAATTTTCATCAATTTGTTTCCGTATTTCTTTATCGGGATTTGCATTGCATACGGCATTCAGATCCATGTGGGCGGTCAGGTGTGGAATCATCTCATTCTGGTAACCGGTCAATATGTTCACGACTCCGGCCGGCACATCAGATGCATGCAATACCTCCCCAAAACTGACGGCAGACAGCGGCTTGGTTTCTGAAGATAGAATCAGAGCAGTGTTTCCTCCCGCAATGACCGGGCCCAACAAGGAGATAAGCCCAATCAGGGGGCTTTCGTCAGGTGCAATGATACCGACCACTCCCGTTGGTGCCGGCATGCTGAAATTAAAATGGCTGCTGGCCACCGGGTTCACGCTTCCAAATACCTGGCTGATTTTATCGGTCCACCCGGCAAAATAGATCAAGCGGTCGATGGAGCGCTCAACTTCCTTGACAGCGGCCTTTTTATTAGAGCCCTGCAGCTCCAGTTCACGGATAAATTGGTCCCGCCGGCCTTCCAGCATTTCTGCGATACGGTATAAAATCTGGCCGCGGTTGTAGGCCGACCGGTTTTTCCAGCCCGGAAATGCTTTTCGCGCCTGTACCATCGCATCCCGCACATCTTTTCGGGTGCAGCGGCAGGCATTGGAGATCAGCTTTCCGCCGGGATTTTGTACCGGGTACGTATGGCCGGATTCACTGCGTGGAAAAGTCCCGCCCACGTAGGTTTTATAGGTCTTTAAAACATCAATTCGTTCGCTCATAACAGGTCGTTTTCTTGTCTAATTTTATACCAGATTAACATATGGATACAGGCCGTGAAGGCCGCCTTCGCGTCCCACTCCGCTCTCTTTGTACCCGCCGAATGGGGAAGTGGGATCGAACTTGTTAAAGGTGTTTGCCCACACCACACCGGAATCCATTTCGGCACCGGCCTGGAAGATTTTGGATCCGCGATCAGTCCAGATGCCACTCGAGAGTCCATATTGCGAGTTGTTTGCTTTTTCGATCGCCTCTGCCGGGGTGCGGAACGTTTGAATGGTAAGAACAGGCCCAAAGATCTCTTCCTGGACAATCCTGTTGCTTTGCGATACGCCCGTAAATATTGTGGGCCTGCAAAAATACCCGTTCTCAGGAATGGAGCATGAACTCTGATAGATTTCGGCTCCCTCGTTTTTTCCAATATTGATATACTCCTCAATTCTTTCAAACTGGGATTTGGAGTTGATCGCGCCAATATCAGTATTTTTATCCAGCGGATCACCAACAATCAGCGTCTCCATCCGGTCTTTTAGTTTCGTTATTAATCGTTCGGCGATACCCTCCTGCACCAGCAACCGGGAGCCTGCGCAACATACGTGGCCCTGGTTAAAGAAGATGGCATTGATAATTCCCTCCACGGCCTGGTCGATCGAAGCGTCTTCAAAAACAATGTTCGCGCCTTTGCCGCCGAGCTCCAGCGTATATTTTGTGTCGGATCCGGCAAGAGCATTCTGAATGATTTTTCCAACCTTTGTGGACCCCGTGAATGCAATTTTATCGATATCGCTGTGATTGACGATGGCAGAGCCGGTCTGGCCCGCGCCCGTGATGATATTGACGACCCCGGCCGGCAACCCGGCATCGCGGCAAATTTCGGCAAACTTCAGTGCGGTGATGGATGTTGTTTCAGCCGGTTTTAATACCACGGTGTTGCCTGTAGCCAGGGCTGGCGCGATTTTCCAGGCCAGCATCAGTAGCGGAAAATTCCAGGGAATGATCTGCCCGCATACACCAACGGGTTCCACATTTCTGCCCGGAAATGCGTAATCCAGTTTATCGGCCCATCCGGCGTAGTAGAAAAAGTAGGCTGCGGCCAGCGGAATATCCACATCCCGTGATTCGCGAATGGGTTTTCCGCCGTCGAGTGATTCTGTAATGGCCAGTTCCCGGGACCGCTCCTGTATCATACGAGCTATTCGAAAGATGTACTTGCCTCGCTCCTTACCGCTTAGGGTTCTCCATTTTTTATTGTATGCATTTCGCGCGGCTTTCACGGCACGGTCCACATCCTCCGAGGTGCCCTCTGCCAGCTCAGTCAACACCTCTTCATTTGCAGGGTTGACCGACGTAAACATGCGGCCTTTGGCGGGCTTCACAAAATCGCCGTCAATAAAATGACCGTATAATGATTCGATGGTGACCTTTTCACTACTCTCCGGGGCACTGCTGTACTCCCAGAATGAGGCAAAATCGAGTTTTAAATCGGCATTTGGCGACGTTGGTTTTGGAGATCCGTTTGTGGCGCTTTCCTTAGCAGCTTTTGTATCGGTAGACATAAGAGAAAATTTGAGGAAACATTAAATTTTTTCGGTATCAATCGTTGGAAAAATAGATGTTACTTTGATATACACCGGTTTTTTGTTTCACAATCTGCATCAGCAGATCGTTGGTAAGAGAGCTTGCTCCAAACCTGAACCATTCATTACTGAGCCACTTGGCTCCCAGCGTTTCTTTGACGAGCACCAGGTATTGCAGGGCTTCTTTGGCTTTTCGAATTCCGCCGGCCGGTTTCATGCCCACCATCCGGCCCGTTTCGCGGTAGTAGTCGCGGATGGCTTCCAGCATCACAAGGGTGACCGGCTGCGTGGCGGCAGGCTGAATTTTGCCGGTGGACGTTTTTATGAAGTCGGCCCCGGCGTACATGGCGATCTCACTGGCCTTCCGGACATTGGTAAGAGTTTCCAGTTCCCCGGTTTCAAGAATAACCTTCAGATGAGCGTCTCCACACGCTTCTTTAATAGCTGAGATCTCATCGAATATAAATGAGTACTTTCCTTTAAGGAATTCGCCGCGAGAAATTACCATATCAATTTCATCCGCTCCTTGTTCAACGGCGAAGCGGGTGTCGTCGAGCTTATTCTGAAGTTTTGCCATGCCGCTGGGAAACGCCGTTGCAACGCTGGCCACGCGAACCGATGATCCGGCCACAGTTTTTTTGGCAATCGAAACCATGGTCGGGTAAACGCAGACTGCAGCAACGGACGGCAGATCGGGCATAGGGGCGTACGGAGTCATCGCCTTGCGGCAGAGCTGAATCACTTTACCTTCCGAATCCTTGCCTTCAAGTGTCGTGTGATCGATCATACTCAGTGCAAGCGTAAGCCCCTGTAATTTCGATTCCTTTTTAATACTTCGCTTGTTCAGGCGGGCGACTCGCTCCTGGACACCAATCGTGTCGATGGGGTGTGTTTGTGTAAAATCAGGTATAGTAGCTGGACTCATTTTAGGCCAATATGATTAACGTTTCACAATAATGTACGGAACTTCAAAGCTGAGAGAAAGGAGTTGAAAAAAACAAATCATGTACGTAAATTGGCGCAAAATGAAAAGTAAATTGGCGTGATATGAGTGATGGGAAAGAAAAATCGTACCAACCAAATGCAAGCAATTCCGAAAAATCAACGGTAGAAGAGCCCTTTATCGCCTGGGATCTCTCAAAAGCAGCCTCAATGGTAGGGGCCGGTCTTGCATCAGATATTTTGCAAACAATACAGAGCCGGCTGGGCCTGTCCAAGCTGGAGCTCTCTGATTTGCTGATGGTATCTCCCCGAACCATCGACAGGCGGAAAAAGGAGAAGGTTCTTCCCGCCGATGAGTCCGAACGCAGTTACCGGATCGCCCGTCTCACGGATCTTGCGGCCGAGGTTACCGGAAGCATGGAGAAAGGTTCTGCTTGGTTCAAAAAACCCAATTATGCCCTCGGGAATAAAAAACCGATTGAACTGATAAAAACCGAACCGGGGGCCCGTCTTGTTGAGAGAACGCTTCATCAAATTCACCACGGAATAACGGTATAACATATGGCGACCCGTGTCTGGCGGATTACTCATCGCAACTACAGGCAAAATGCTTTTAACGGGGAAGGCGCCAGGCTATATGGTGGCCGTTTTAACAGTGAAGGAGTGGCAGCAGTCTATACATCCGGTAGTTTATCGCTTTCATTGCTCGAGTTATTGGTTCAGGTAGATGACCAGGATTATTTTAAAGATTGCGTTCAGATCTGTGCAGATATTCCAGATCGCCTGATCTATAAACCTGAATCAAACGACTTGCCGCAAAACTGGAGCAAGATTCCCTATGGAAAAGCATCGCAGGTATTTGGCGATCAATGGATAAAGAACAGCTCGTTCGCGGTAATGAGGGTTCCAAGTGTTGTAGTATCGGTGGAATTCAATTATGTGATCAATCCGAATCATCAAAACATCCACCAAATCGATATTTCAAAAGCGGAGGCGATTGCATTTGATCCGAGATTGAAATAAAAACCCCGGACTGAACAGGTTCAATCCGGAGTGTGAGTTTTTAAAGAAATTATCTTGGTACTGGCCCGGCTTCAATAACAGTAGTTGCAGCCCTGGTTTTAAACTGTTCAAAATTTTTGGTAAACATTTTGGCCAGCTGGTTGGCTTTGGTGTCGTATGCTTTTTTGTCATCCCATGTATTTCTTGGAACAAGTATTTCATCCGGAACACCATCAACTTTTGTTGGAATAGAAAGACCAAATACAGGTTCTTCATAATAGTCTGCACCATCCAGATTTCCTTCAAGAGCTTCATTCAACATTTTTCTGGTATGCGTAAGCTTCATCCTGTGACCCACGCCGTACGGTCCGCCGGTCCAGCCGGTATTGACAAGCCATACATTGGAATTATGGATACGGATTTTTTCCGCCAATAACTCCGCATAAACGGTGGGATGAAGCGGCATAAAGGGGGCACCAAAACATGCCGAAAATGTAGCCTGAGGTTCGGTAACACCGCGCTCGGTTCCGGCCACTTTTGCCGTGTAACCGCTAATGAAATGGTACATGGCCTGGCTGGGAGTCAACTTACTGATCGGAGGCAGGATACCGAAGGCATCTGCGGTAAGAAATATAATATTTTCCGGATGACCGCCTTTTCCGTTTTTGCTGGCATTGGGGATATAATGTATTGGATAGGAACAACGGGTATTTTGGGTCAGGCTATCGTCTTCAAAGTTTGCCGCCCGGTTTTTATCTAGAACCACATTTTCAAGAATTGTGCCCGGCATCTGCGTTGTAGCATAGATTTCGGGTTCTTCTTCGCGTTTAAGATTGATTGTTTTTGCATAGCAGCCACCTTCAAAATTAAAAATGCCATTTTTGCTCCACCCATGTTCATCGTCACCGATAAGGGTCTTATCACGATCTGCAGAAAGGGTGGTTTTTCCGGTACCTGAAAGGCCAAAAAAAACAGCTGTTTTTCCGTTTTTATCCATATTTGCGGAACAGTGCATGGCCATTACGTTCTGCTTTGGCAACAGGTAGTTTAAGACTGAAAAGATACCTTTTTTAACCTCGCCCGAATACAGCGTTCCGCCAATCAAAATAATTCGTTTCTCAAAATTGCAGAGAATGAATGTGCTTGTCCGCGTCCCGTCTGTAGCAGGATCAGCCTGGAAATGGGGAGCAGCCAGCACCGTGAACTCAGGTTCATGATGTTTAAGAGAATCATTATCAGGCCGCAAGAACATATTATGTGCAAACAGCGCGTGGTAGGCAACTTCACTTACAACGCGAACATCCAAACGATACTCTTCGTCCGCCCCGGCATAAAGGTCTTTCACATAAAGATCTTTATCAGAAAGGTGATCAACGACTTTTTTATGGAGATTATCGAATACCTTTTCGGACGTTGGCCTATTCACATCGCCCCAGTCTATGGCGTTATTGATGGAGGGTTGATCTACAATGAATTTATCCTTTGGCGAACGGCCGGTATATTTACCGGTCAAAATGCGTATGGCCATGTTTTTGGTTAGTGTACCCTCATCGTTCTTGATGATGTGCTCATAAAGCTGAGAGGGGTTTAAGTTCCAGAATACATTGCGGGTATTATGAAGTCCAAGATATTCAAGGTCGACACTACTTTTTGGTTGACTGAAATAGTCGGTTTTCATGTGAAATTTTTTCTACAATCGTTTGGATTAAGCCAGTTTTGTGCGTGAATGCGGGCTGCCTTGTAAGCGCTTTTCTGAAAAAAAACGCATTGTTCACCTGCAAACATGATTTTGGGGTATTGGGTCTATCCTTGATTGGATGACAGGGCACAAATATACCGCTATTTGATACTTTTTTGAAGTTGAAATCCCGGATAATTCGCTTTGATAGTTGTGGT
The DNA here is from genome assembly GCA_009909035.1 of Bacteroidota bacterium. Classification (GTDB taxonomy): domain Bacteria; phylum Bacteroidota; class Rhodothermia; order Balneolales; family Balneolaceae; genus SW132. Next base: position 64,797 of record JAAAOB010000129.1, on the reverse strand, counting down.
GCAAATTATCTGTTTCCGGACATCATCTTTTTACCGGTTTCATCCGTCAACAAATCGCTGATAGCGGCGGGGCGAACGGCTGTATCGCCTTCAATGGCCGAAAGGATTTTATGGGCTTCAACAAGTGTTCGTACTCCTTTTGTAGTGGCGTTATTTTTCAGGTAAAATTTGCCATATTGTGCCAGTGCCAGGCCATACTCTACGGTATTTTCGGCATGAAGAGTCTGTACAACGTCAAACCCTGAGGAGAGAAATTTTTCGGCTTTTTCAGGGTCTCTCTCTATCAGGGCTTCTCCAATACCCATTGCAGCTCTTGCTGTGAAAGAATTACCTTCCGGCAGCTGATCTGAGAAAATGTTGTGAGATTCTTTATAAAAATCGAGCGCCTTATCGGTTTCGCCCGTTATGATGTAGAGTTCCGCCATACTGAACATATTGATTGCAGTTTGAAGAGCATCAGATCCGAAAAGGGATTTGTTAATGTTCAGTGCTTTGGAAAAGTATTCACTGGCAGATTCAAAATCGCCCCGATTGCGTTTTAAAATGCCGAGGTTATTCATGGTTAGTGCAACTTTCGGATGGGTTTCACCGAACAGGGCAATTCGCATCTGCAGGGATCGTGACAGCAGATCCTCCGCTTCATCATACTTGCCTTTATTCAGGAAGAGAGCTCCAAGGTTGTTCAGACTCATGGCAACTTTCGGGTGCTGTGTATCGAATAATTGTACTCGTTTATTGAGGGCTTCCTGGTAGAGTGTTTCGGCTTCATCGAGTTTGCCCCGGCCGTGAAGGGTAGCGCCCAAACTGCTGATGCTCAAAAGTGTAAGCGGATCATCGGGGCCGAGGGTGGTTTCATAAATTGGAATTAGGCGGCGATAGAGGTTTTCGGCTTTTTCATGTTTTCCAAGGCGCCTGTAGACATAGCCGAGTTCTGTATTTGCCTCCGAAAGGGCGGCCTGATCTTCTCCCGTTTGGGCAGCCCGTCGGTCAAGAGCATCTTCCAGGACGTCTTCTGCTTCGAAAAAATTTCCCCTGGCACTTAGCAGGGTTCCGTACACTTCGTAGCTTTTGATGGTTTCCAGGTGGTTCTCTCCAAGATGCGATTCGTGAAGGTTGATCGCTTTCGTGATCAGTTCTTCTGCTTCGTCATACTCTCCCAGCTGAATCAAAATCTGCCCGAGAACAATCAGCATACTGGCCTGTATTTCGGGCTGAGACGAGAGGTAGTTTGTACGCTCAATTCCCCTGTTCAAAAGATCTCTGGCCGAAATATTATCTCCTCTGTTCAGGTTTGGGTCGCTTCCCCTGAAGAGGTCCATAACAAAGCCGGTAACCTGTTTTGCTTTATCGGCTTCCATTTGTGCAAGGTCCCGTTGCTGCTGAACCTGGTAGGTATAAAATGATACAGATACAATCGAAAACAGGAGAAATAGAGCCGCAGCTGCGAGTGTCCTGTTATTTCGGACCACAAACTTTTTCAGATAGTAAATTTTGGTCCGTTCTCTTGCCCGAACAGGATAATTTTTCTCACATCGCCCGAGGTCTGCCAGCAGATCTTCAACTGTTTGATAGCGGTTTTCGGGATTTTTTTGGAGGCACTTATGAATAATCGCGTCAAGGTCTCCGCGCAGCTTGCTGCATAGCTTTTTAGGAGACGTGGAACGATTACCGGCAATTGCTCCTCTCGTTTGATTGGATAGAGTTTCAAGTTTTTCCGAAGCTTTGGGTGGAACGTAAGTTTTAATAAGCCTTGAAATATCGGGACTGCTTTTTTTATAAAGAGGCATAGGATGAAGCCCTGCCAGTAACCGGTAAAGAAGTATTCCAAGAGCGTAAATGTCTGCAGATGTTGTTACAGCATCACCTGAAATTTGCTCCGGGGAGGCATTGGAAAATGTAATATACCGGGAAGGGGATGTTACCGAATTGGCGGCTTTTGCAGGCGGATCGCGGGGTATGAGCTTTGCAATGCCAAAATCCATGATTTTAACACTTCCCATATCCGTGATAAGAATATTTTCCGGCTTTACATCGCGGTGGATGACCAGGTTTTTATGTGCGTATTTCACGGCATAACATACCTGTTTGAAGAGCTTGAGCCTCTCTGAAAGCGATAATTTACGCCGGTCTGAATATTCATCAATAGGCGTTCCGTCTACATACTCCATGACAAGGTAGGGGATATCATTCTCCGACACGCCACCGTCATAAAGCCGGGCAATGTTATCGTGACTGAGACCGGCAAGGATTTGCCGTTCACGTAGAAAACGGGAGTAGATATCCGGCTGATCGGTTCGTTGTGATATCAATTTAATAGCAACCGTATGTTCAAATTGTCCGTCAGATCGTTCTGCCAGGTAAACGGCCCCCATTCCTCCTTCCCCGATCTGCCTGACAAGCGTGTAGGCACCAAATGTTTTGCCGACCAGATTCTCTCTTTCTTGGTTGCCGTGTGATGATGAGGCATCATTGGCGGCAAAATCGGTTATTTTATCTTTTAACCGGGTTTTTTTTGAAAAAAATGTATCCGCTTTTTTAACTGAATCAAGAAATTGCTGTACCTGACGTATACACTCCCCATCATTATTGCAACGATCACGGATAAATGATTCCAAATCTTTCTCCGCAACGTCGAGAGCGTCGTCAACAATCGCTTCAATATTATTCCATTGGCTTACATTCATGATTGCAGACTTTTCGGGCGTTGAATTAAAATAAACAAGTGTACTGTCAACAATACATTGTCGCATTCAAGTCATCGGATGAATCTGCTATGAATGACATTTTAATTCATGAAACATTGATTTTTCAGAAACAACTCATCCGACGACTACAGAGATACACGACATATTATTAATGACAGGACACTGTAGATATTCAGCAGATTATTTTAACATACAGTTCTTAATCTATAAATATCTGCGACCCCTGACAACCATCAGTTCTTCAAACGAGTAAAACATACGGACACCTCCATATTGGCATTGATTCAACGGTGATTTTTGAGATCTAAGAAGCTTTCAGGTAATGAAACTGAAAGTACCAGGTATGGGACATATTTTTCTGAATCTTCTCTATATTGTATGGTGTTGGACATGCAAACCACTCCTGTCATTTAAACTTGCTATGAAGACCTTTTTTTTCTTTCTCCGCGCCAGAGCAGCTGTAATTTTTACATATACCTGTATCATAGCAGGTTTTCTTTCTGTTATTGCAGCGGATGATATATCTGCTCAGATTGTTCCGCAGGAGCTGGATACTCTTTCACATTCGGAAGTTGAACGGGGAATTTATCATACCGAATATTCAGTATCGGCCGTACCCTGGCGTGTGTATGTGCTGCGGGTAAACAGGAGAGAGAGCGAAGCTGAGTTCAGAACCGTCAAAGCCGGCAGGGAACTTGCGGGGTTAGAAACACCAACTCAAATGATATCGGATTTTGATTCGGACAATGTTGAGGTTATCGGCGGTATAAACGGAGATTTTTATGGCCGGGGAGGAATCCCCGTAAATGCCCAGGTTTCTGACGGAGTGTTGATTAAACGTCCGGTAGATCGTGCAGTACTCATGTTTGACGACAGAAATAATCCGTACATAACAACTCCCTCATTCAGCGGTTTCGTCGAAACTCCGGATACCAACACGTCTATCGATGGCGTTAATGAAGCAAGAGCTGCAAACCAGCTGATTCTTTATAATATGTACAAAGGAAATACCACCAGAACCAATGGGTATGGCTCGGAATCCGGATTGCAGCTTTTGGATGACTGGATTGTCAATCGACGTATGAAAGCGGTCGTCCGGAACTTGTATCCAAATGCAGGGAGTAGTACCATAGCTCCACATGATATGGTTCTCTCCGGGCATGGACGGTCGGCAGCATTTGTAGAATCGCTTGCCATTGGGGATACCCTGGATATAACCCTTCAGTTAGAACCACTGACCATACCCATAGTTGAAGCAATTGGCGGGAGCACTCAATTCATTAAAAACGGCATCGTTAAAAGCAACTGGGAAGAACGGCACCCGAGGACAGCGGTAGGATTCTCGCAAGATACCACTGATGTTTACTTCGTTGTTGTAGACGGCCGGCAGCCCCACAGTGCAGGCATGAAACTGAGTGAGCTCGGAGAATTCATGGTAATTCTTGGTGCAGAACACGCGATTAATCTTGACGGAGGCGGGTCATCAGCTATGGTACTGGGGAATCGTGTCCTGAATAGCCCGTCAGATGGTGGACGGCAGCGGCCGGTCTCCAACGGACTTTTCATTGTCCTGGATCCATCTGAAAATGATAAAGAAAATAATAAACGAACCGGGAGTACCAATAACAATGAATAAGCCTTTTCAACTCTCGCTGATCCAAACGTATGCAGGAATGGATAAAAATGAAAACCTTGAGCGAACGGAGGAGTTCATTCGCCGGGCGGCATCAGAGGGCGGGCAGGTTATCTGCCTGCAGGAGCTTTTTCACATGCCCTATTTCTGCTCATCGGTGGACCAGGCTAACTTTGCGTTTGCAGAGCCCATCCCCGGCCCAACGGTAAACAGGCTCGCCAAACTGGCAAAAAACCTTTCAGTGGTTCTGATGGTTCCACTGTTTGAGCGTGCGGCGGCGGGTATCTATTTTAACTCAATGGCCGCTATAGACGCAGACGGCTCGCTGCTTGGCACCTACCGGAAAATGCATATTCCTGAAGATCCGGGATTTCATGAAAAGTATTACTTTACGCCGGGCGACCTGGGATACAAAGTATTTAAAACGGCTTATGGATCCATTGGTACGCTCATCTGCTGGGATCAGTGGTTCCCGGAAGCGGCCCGGATTGCAGCCCTAAAAGGGGCGGATCTGCTAATATATCCAACAGCAATCGGCACGCTCTATGCGGAAGGAGAGGAGGATAAAAAGCGGTTTATGGATTCGTGGAAAATTATTCAGAGAAGCCACGCTATAGCCAATGGCTGCTATGTGGCAAGCATCAACCGAACCGGTAAAGAGCATAAATCTGAATTCTGGGGCAACTCGTTTATTGCCGGTCCATTTGGTGAGCTTCTTGCGGAAGCCGGTGAGTCACCAGGAATTGTGTCATCCCGAATTGACCCTTCAAGTATCGATCCCCAGCGCCTCGAATGGCCCTTCTTTAGAGATCGAAGGATCGAAAGTTACAAACCGATCCTCAGCAGAACCGGGCTTTCAGGGGAACAGTAATGATCAGGGTCATTGGTGTCATCAGCTGTGCTCAACTCATCAGTATGATTTGGATTTAGCTTGATCTCCTGCAAGCATGCCGTACATTACCGGGTTTGTATAAAGATGCAATAAAACGCCCGCAGGTTCCGATATCTCTTTATCGGGGTGATATTTTCCTTATCTTCTTTTTCTGTAAATCAATCCGCATGTTTTAATTCCTAAACCCGCATGACTTCATACGATCCATCAGAAATTGAGCCCAAATGGCAAGAATACTGGCTTAAAAATAAAACGTTCAAGACGGAAAAGAGTTCAGATAAGCCAAAGTATTATGTACTGGATATGTTTCCCTACCCGAGCGGCTCCGGACTGCATGTTGGCCACCCGGAAGGATATACAGCCACGGATATTCTTGCACGGTATAAACGGATGAACGGTTTTAACGTTCTTCACCCCATCGGGTGGGATGCATTCGGACTGCCTGCAGAACAATATGCGGTAAAAACCGGAACGCACCCAAGGGAGACGACAGAAAAAAATGTCAATAAATTCCGGGAACAGCTTCAAATGCTCGGGTTCTCCTACGACTGGGACCGCGAAGTCAACACCACGGATCCTGATTACTACAAATGGACGCAGTGGATATTTCTGAAGCTTTATGAAAAGGGCCTTGCCTACGAAGATGAGGCACCGGTGAACTGGTGCCCTAAATTGGGTACGGTACTGGCTAACGAAGAGGTCATTGATGGCAAAAGTGAAGTAGGAGGCTATCCGGTTATACGAAAGCCGATGCGGCAGTGGGTGTTGAAAATCACCGAGTATGCCGAAAGGCTTTTGGAGGGTCTCGACGAGCTGGATTGGCCGGAATCAACAAAAGAGATGCAGAGAAACTGGATCGGCCGGTCGATTGGCGCTGAGATAGAATTTGAAGTAGATGGCCATAACAAAACAATCGATGTATTTACGACCCGGCCCGATACGCTGTTCGGGGCAACGTATATGGTGCTTGCGCCTGAACACCATCTGGTACGGGAGATCACAGAAGCGGACCATAGAGAAACAGTCGAGGAGTATGTAGAAAAAGCAGGGTTGAAATCGGATCTCGAGCGTCAGGAGGAGTCAAAGAAAAAGACGGGAGTTTTTACTGGGGCCTATGCCATAAACCCGGTCAACGGGGAGAAGATCCCCGTCTGGGTGGCTGATTATGTACTGGCTCATTACGGAACGGGAGCAATTATGGCCGTGCCGGGACAAGATCAGCGCGACTGGGATTTTGCCAAAACATTTGATTTGCAAATTATTCGAACGATTCAGCCGCCGGAAGATTTTGACGGTGAAGCCTACACAGGACACGGTGTGGCGATCAATAGTGGATTTTTGAACGGCCTTGAAATAACGGAAGCCAAACGAAAGATCATTACCTGGCTTGAAGAGAATGAAGCAGGAAACAAAAGCGTGAATTATAAGCTTCGAGATTGGCTGTTTTCGAGACAGCGATATTGGGGGGAGCCGTTCCCCGTGATACATGTTGATGGTGAACCCAAGCCACTGCCTGAAGATGAGTTGCCGGTAACCCTCCCGGAGATCGATGATTATCAGCCAACAAAAAATGGCGAGCCGCCACTGGCTAAAGCAAAGGACTGGATAAAGACAACAGATCCGGAAACCGGTAAAGAGGCTTTGCGAGAAACCAATACCATGCCTCAGTGGGCGGGCAGCTGCTGGTACTATTTACGATATATCAGCCCAACGTTTGAGGAGGGACCCGTGGCCCCCGGTGAAGAGAAATATTGGATGCCTGTTGATCTCTATATTGGAGGCTCCGAGCATTCTGTCCTGCACTTGCTCTATGCCCGGTTTTGGCATAAAGTACTCTACGATTGCGGGGTGGTATCCACAAAAGAGCCGTTCCAAAAACTGGTTCACCAGGGGATGATTCTGGGTGAAATGGAGTACACGGCATTCAAACATAACGGAGCATACATATCAGCGGATCAAGCGGAGGATATGGATGAGGTGACGCGCGAGAAAGTCAGCGAAGCAGATGTGGAAAAGAGGGGAGAGTATTTCTATCTGAAAGAGACCGACTTTAAGGTAGAATCCAGAGCACATAAAATGTCGAAATCCCGTGGGAATGTAATTAATCCGGACGACGTCGTAGAAACCTATGGAGCCGATTCTCTCCGGCTTTATGAGATGTTTATGGGGCCGCTGGAACAGGTTAAACCGTGGAGCACAAAGGGCGTGGAAGGTGTGAACCGGTTTCTGAATCGCGCTTGGCGGTTGATTGTCGGCGATGAGGAGAGTGTGTCAACTCTTTCACCAACTGCTACACCCACTGCTGCACAACAGAAAGTTCTGCATGAAGCGATCAAAAAAGTGACGGATGATATCGAGAATCTCCGGTTTAACACGGCGATATCAGCGCTCATGATTTTTGTTAATGAAGCAAAACAGTGGAATGAATTTCCGGCAGAATTAGCGATACCGTTTGTGAAGCTGCTCTCTCCGTTTGCTCCCCACGTGTCGGAAGAGTTGTGGCAGCATCTCGGACACGATACCTCCATCACCTATGAGCCGTGGCCCGAGGTGAATGAGTCGTACTTGGTGGAGGAGAGTATCAGCTATCCCGTGCAGGTGAATGGCAAAGTCAGGGCTACCATTGAAGTGTCGGCGGACAAAGCAAAAGATAAAGTGTACGTGATGGACATCGCGAAGCAGGAGAAAAATGTCCGGCGATATCTTGAGGACAGTACAATCGTAAAAGAGATATTTGTGCCGGAGCGAATAGTAAATTTAGTGGTCAAATAGTACGCAGGCCAGTCGATTGAACAAACCGGTAAACCGGTCGCTCTGTGCCTGCTGCTTCCGAGACGATCTTTATGCGTGCTCCTGATTCGTTTTCTCTATAATGTCTTGCTGAATATTTTTTGGGACCGGTCCATAATCATGAAATGCACGGGTATGAGTGGCACTTCCCTGCGTCATAGATTTTAACTGCGTGGTATACCGGTCCAGTTCTTGTAACGGAACGATCGCTTGTACTTTTTGTATGGAACCTTCTGAGTCCATTCCCAGTATTTGACCCCGCCGGGAATTCAGATCGCTCATGACATCTCCCATAAACTCAGAGGGTACGGTAACTTCAATTTCATAGAGTGGTTCCAGGAGCTGGGGAGACGCCTTCATAAATCCATCTTTAAATGCCATCAGTGCAGCCGTTTTGAAAGCGGCTTCATTGGAATCGACCGAGTGCATGGCCCCATCGTAGACAGAGACCCGAACGTCGCGGACACGGCAGCCGGATAGGGGGCCGTTTTGTATTTTTTCCATGATACCTTTTATAATGGCAGGCATAAACCGGGTGTCGATCACACCGCCTACAATGCAGTTCTGAAATACAAGAGTTCCACCCCAATCCAGATCAATTGTTTCAATATCCCTGACGGTTAGATCATCGCGGGGCGGCATCCCTTCATGCCAGGGCTCTATTGACATCTGGACCTCGGCAAATTGGCCCGCACCTCCACTCTGTTTCTTGTGGCGGTAGTGTGCTTCAGCACGTTTTGTAATCGTTTCTCGGTATGGAATCTTCGGTGTTGTAAACTCAATATCCAGGTTAAAGCGGTGGGTGAGCTGGTGGTAAATAATTGTCAGGTGTTCCTCCCCAAGGCCGTGCAATATTGTTTGCTGAAGCTCCTGGCTGTGTTCTACACGCAGTGATGGATCTTCTTTTTCAATCTGGTGCAGGGCGGAACTGAGTTTATCTTCGCTGCCATTCTCTTTCAGTATCAGTGCCGTTCTAATGGTCGGCTCCGGATACTGAATCGGCTGGATTTCGGCTGCATTGTTTGAGGTGGAAAAGGTGGTGCCGGGTAAAACATGACCGAGTTTTGCCGTGCCCCCGATGTCGCCCGCTTGGATCGACCCGGTTTCGATCCGCTGATTACCCTGTGGGACAAACAAGCTCCCTAATCTTGCTGTATCACCTGTAGATATATTGACAAGATCCAAACCAGGAGTTACCGTTCCTGATAGCACTTTAAACCAGGAGAGATCCCCTACGTGCTCCTCCGACAGGTTTCGAAAGACAAACAGGCCGGGTTCTCCACCTTGATCAATGTCAACAGCGGAGCCGTTGATGCCGGGAAGGGCTCTTGCTGTTGGATCCGGTATGGTGTTGCCGATGAAGCCCATGATGCGTCCGGTACCCATATTTTTTCCTGAACTGCTACAAAACAGGGGAAAAATGTCGCGATTTTGAATTCCTTTTCTAAGTCCGTCCCTCATCTGGTATTCATCCAGCTTTCCATGATCAAGATAGAGTTCCAGGAGTGTTTCATCATTTTCTGCCACGGACTCAACGAGATCATTGTGGAGCAACTCGGCCTGTGCTTTCAGGGAGTCCGGAATGGGTAATTTGTCGGGTCGCCCTCCGTCGTCGGGGAATTCATACATCGTCATTTTCAGGACATCGACAATGGCATGAAAATCGCTGCCTTCGCTATAAGGAAACTGAACAATCACGACGCCCCGGCCAAACCGTTCCCGGGCCATTTCAACTGATTTTTGAAAGTCTGAATTGTCCGCATCCAGCCTGTTGACAGCAATAAAAGAGGGGAGGTTTCGGTCTTCAGCAGCTTTCCAAAACGTCTCTGTTCCTGTTTCCACCCCGTGTTCACTATTGATCAGAAAAAGTGCAGAATCGGCCACGTGAAGGGAATCGGAGATATGGCCCCAGAAATCGGGAGTTCCGGGGGTGTCCATCAGGTTGATTTTGGTACCGCGCCAATCCAGGTGCATCAGTGATCCAAACACTGATTTCTCCTTCTTTTTTTCGATCTCAGTGAAGTCAGATACGGTTGTTCCCTCTTTAATACTGCCTTGTTTTTGAGTGGTACCGGATTCGAAAAGCATCGTGTCTGCAAAGGTGGTTTTACCTGACCCGGAATGCCCCAGGAGAACTACATTTCTAATCTGACCGGTTGGATATGATTTCATGCCCAGCTCCTCACTATACGGTTACGTTAAGTGGCCGCCGATCATCTCTCTATATGCTTACTACTGAACGGCAACGCCATATTTCGCTTGAACCGTAATTTAGCATTACACAAGATGAAATCAAGTCTAAATTTCGGAATATTTACCAGATTTCAGATCAGCCGGCTTTTAAGGAAATAGGTTCAAAACAGTACTTTGTAAGTATTTATGAGTACAACGACCACTCGTTAGCGGCCCTCGTGCGATCAGGATCCGATATAGCTGGAAACGACCGGATATAGCTGATGTACGAAGCAGGAAGCCCGGCCTCTCTCGCCCCGACAAGCAGGTGATTCTGATACCATTTATACGGCTTCAGAGAATCATCAATGGTTAGTGCGGTATATGTTGTCGCGGAACGTTTTTTATTAGAATCATTCACAAGTGTTACCACCTTCTCATCATACCCTGAGCCGAGCCCTTCAATTTTATCGAGCCTTCGTTTATGATGAGGATCTATGGAGTACACCACGCCAAGCAGATAATCTTCGGGATTCCCTGTGTAATAGGCATCTCCTTTTCCCGATCCATCTTGTCCGCATTTATGGAACCGGAGACTATGTCCGTAAAGTTTATACACCCCAAGACGGTTTTGAATCGAGATCCGCTCTCGCAGACGATTATTGGACATGTTTGACCCGAATGCAAAGTAAAGCATCTTCTTTGTTCAGATTGTGATTCAACGTATGTCAAGACTCTGTGTAAACGTGAGCCGTGCTCGGTTTGCAAACATTCTAACCGATGCTCCTCAATAATGGAAATTAATGAAGAAGTTATATGAATCGAAACATTCAAAAGCTAATCAACTCGATCCACTGTTTGTCATCGATAGAGTGACGGGTTTGTTGGATGAGGATCTTCACAGGATGAATTCGCTTCATCCGGTGAATTGCTCGAACAAGACACCTTGCAGTTCGAGACCTGACGCAGAGACCCGGATCTGCTCCGCTCATCCGATGACAAGAAGTCGTCGGATGAGAATAGTTCCTTGCCCCGATCAATCAGTCTTGCCATGACACTAAATTGTTAGTCAAAATCACTCCTTAAAGATTCTGGCAGAGTAGCGCCGCTACTTCCGAGAGTTGTTGATGCTGACCGGCATTCGTTTGCCTGAGCATAAACGATTTGTGCAGAGCTGCCTTATTGCTTTATAGGGGATCAGCAGCAATTTGATGAATAGGATACCGTACGAATAGAGAGTCAGGCAAGAGATTTAGCAAAAAAACCACTTGGAAAACAGTGACGGAGAATAACTTTTTGAGCGTCATAATGTACATAAAATCATAATATTTTTGATTCCAAAAAATTAATGTGCATTCGTAACCTGATGTTTTAATTGAATTTAAAAATAATTATATGAAGTACTCAAAATAGCCGGCTGGATCAAATCGCTGTGTTGAGTTTCAGAATTAGGTTGAATTACCTACATTAGCAGCAATCCTGTAAAAAAATATTACGGATCCCTTCATGACAGATATTTCCTTAAGTACGATAGATATTGCAATCATCATCGGATACTTTTTGCTGATCATTGTCATTGGCGTGTATGTGTCGAGAAAAACAAATACCGGCGAGGATCTTTTTCTTGCCGGCCGTTCCCTGGGCTGGGGGGTCATTGGTTTTTCGCTATTCGCATCGAATATCTCCAGCACCACACTGATCGGCCTCACGGGACAGGCATATCAAACCGGCATCTCCGTCTCCAACTATGAATGGATGGCGGCGATTGTTCTCATTTTTATGGCCATATTTTTTGTTCCGTTTTATATCCGGTCTAAAATTGACACAATACCAGAGTTTCTTGAACGACGATTCGATTCCAGGTCTCGTAAATATTTCTCCGTCATAACCATATTTCTAAGTATTGTGGTTGATACCGCGGGCGGCTTGTATGCCGGGGCAATTGTTGTAAATGTATTCTTCCCGGAAATTGATATCATCTATACTATTTTGGGCCTGGGTATTTTTGCCGGTGTATATACGGCAGCGGGTGGACTGAAGGCCGTTGTGTACACAGACGTACTGCAGGCCATTATCCTGCTTTTTGGATCCTCGATGATTGCCTACCTGATGTTTGCAGAATTTGATTTTTCCTGGTCGGCCGCAATTGCTTCCGTACCGGATGGAAACCTCTCCATGATTCAGCCGATTGATGATCCGGCCCTGCCGTGGCTCGGTACGCTGATCGGAGTGCCGATTCTTGGATTCTACTACTGGGCAACAAACCAGTATATCGTACAGCGCGTGCTTGGTGCCAAAGATGTGAAAAACGCCCGCTGGGGTGCATTGCTTGGAGGATTTTTAAAGCTGCCCGTTCTTTTCATTATGGTGATCCCGGGTGTCCTTGCATTCTCTGTTTTCCCGGATCTGACCGATCCTGATATGGTGTTCCCAACTATGGTGGCCAATATGCTTCCGGTTGGCGTTACAGGGATTGTCCTGGCGGGATTGATTGCGGCCATTATGTCAAGTATCGACTCCACCCTGAACTCCGCCTCTACGTTGATTACGATGGATTTTATCAAGCCTAAGAAACCAAACCTGACCTCGAAAGAGACGGGTAAAATCGGGCGATGGACAACCATCATACTGATGGCGATTGCGGTGACCTGGGCGCCATTGATCGAGCAGTTCGACGGAATCTTTCAGTACATACAGGAGGCATTTGCATATATCGTGCCTCCAGTCGTTGCCATCTTTATCACGGGGTTGTTCTGGAAAAGAGGGAACCGACACGCCGCGTACTGGACTCTTTTAACAGGGCACGGACTGTCGGCACTGATATTTATTCTTGTACAAATCGGTATGATAAACATCCACTTTACAATCACAGCCGGGCTCTTGACCATGGCCAGCTTTGGTTTATTTGCCCTGTTCAGCCTTCTCGGAGAGAAACCCGATCAGCGACAAATTGACGATGTAATATTTAAGAAGAAAGATGTTCTTCCTGAGGATCCCGATACGCCATGGTTCCAGGATTACAGAGTATATTCAATCCTGGTACTGGCCGCTACGGCCGCCCTGGTCATCACGTTTTGGTAACCACGTGCAACAATCAATTTTATTTTGATGGCACAAATCTCTCATCGATTGAATACCGGCACCGGTACATTTTGAAAGCTGTTACCCCGTTGAGTCACAATTGATTCTTTCATCCAAAAACTCCCTGCCAAATCTCCCGTTCCGGGGGTATCTGATCCCATGTTGTAGAGATTGACAATCTCAATAAAATATTCTCTCCCCATCTATTTGTTTGATCATCCTGATTGAAGTACTTTTGAGTGGTGAAATCTTAGATTAGCTTTTGCTCCAAAAAGTACCTTGTGATACCTTCAAGTAAGTAACTATTTAGTACCCATTTTTATGATTAAACATACCTTTGGCAGGACATCCATCAGCTTTGTTATAGGAATTGTATCGATACTTTTTATGATGTCCTGCAGCTCTTCCGGGGAGGATCTTTTTACGCGTATATCACCGAATGAAACCGGAATCAGATTTTCTAATAATGTTGACCCTACGCCGGCTTTTAACATTATTAACTATATGTATTACTACGACGGAGGAGGTGTAGCAGCCGGAGATCTTAATAACGATGGATTGCAAGATCTTTTTTTTGTTGGCAACGAACAGCGAAATGCGTTATACCTGAACCACGGCAATTTCCGTTTTGAAGACGTGACGCAATCGGCAGGAGTTGAAGGAGAGCCCGGCGGATGGTCAACGGGGGTGTCAATGGCGGATGTAAATGGCGACGGGTACCTGGATATTTATGTCAGCCGGGTGAACTACCTGGACCGGTCGGGTCACAATGAGCTTTATATCAACAACGGCGACATGACATTTACCGAGCGGGCAGCCGACTTTGGAATCGATTTTGAGGGATATTCAACACAGGCTGTTTTTTTTGACTACAACAACAGCGGCAGACTCGACCTTTTTATTCTAAATCACTCCTTTCACAGCGAGCGGACCTACGGACCCGCAAACCGGCTCAGGGAGATGAAGGACCCGAAGGCCGGGGATCGACTGTACAGACATGATGGTGATTCGTTTACAGATGTTACGGAAGAGGCAGGGATCTACAGCAGCGCGCTTGGCTACGGCCTTGGGGTTGCGGTTTCAGATATCAATAAAGATGGGTTCCCCGATATTTATGTCGGCAACGATTTCCATGAAGACGATTACCTGTACATAAACAATGGCGACGGTACCTTTACGGAGTCGCTCTATAGTGTCATGGGTCATACCAGCAACTCATCAATGGGCAATGATATTGCCGATGTAACCAACGACGGGTACCCGGATATCTTTTCTCTTGATATGATGCCGGCCGATCATAACTCATTTATAACCTCTGGTGGACCGGATCTTGTCGCAGTGTATGAAGCAAAGAAAAACGCCGGCTTTGGCGATAAAAATAACCGAAACACGCTTCAGATCAACCGGGGGCCTGCCCCTGATGGAGAGGTGCGCTTTAGTGAGATGGCATTTACACTGGGCGTGGCAAGGACTGACTGGAGCTGGTCTGCCCTGATTGCAGACCTGACCAACAGCGGCCACAAAGACCTTTTTGTTACAAATGGTATGATTCGTCGGCCGAACGATCTTGATTATCAGCGGATTATCGGGAATATCCGCGATCAAAGCTCTGAAGGGAGCGTTACGGATGAAGAATTTGCAAGTATGCAAGAAATGCCACCTATTCACATACCAAATTACGCCTTCGAAAACAGGGGCGAGCTGCAATTCGGGGATGTGACCTCTGACTGGGGTCTGGATCGCAAATCGTACGGGAGCGGTGCCGTATATGCCGATTTGGATAACAACGGAACGTTAGACCTCGTCGTGAATAATGTAAACGAGCCGTCATCAGTCTACAGGAACAACACCGTGCCTGACTCCACTTCGAACTACCTGCAGATGAAACTGGAAGGAAACAGTGATAATACGACGGGCATAGGAACAAAAATCATTGGTTACGAAAACGATCAGATTTTTTATCATGAACAGTTCCCGGTCCGAGGGTTTCAGTCTTCCGTATCTCACCAGGTGCACATCGGGCTGGGAGATGTTTCAAGGCTGGATTCTCTTGTTGTGATATGGCCCGACCACACCTACGAAACCATTGAGGCGCCGGCCGTCAACCGCCGGCTGGAGATTCGCCAGGACAGCGCCTCCGGTTCATTCGACTACTCGCGTCTCCATCGATCATACGAGGGAGCCATGTTTGAAAATGTGACGGACCAGGAAGGGTTCGATCTCCGGCACCGTGAAAACAGCTATTCAGATTTTTCACAGGAACCGCTTTTACCATATAAATTGTCTCAGGCGGGACCCGCGATGGCTGTTGCCGACTGGACAGGCGACGGGCTGGAGGATCTTTATTTTGGCGGTGCTCATGATCAGCCATCCGTGCTGCTGGAACAGGTACGGCCTGGTGAATTTGAGAAGAAACAGGCAGATCTTTTAAGCCAATCCGCCGAGACAGAAGATGTAGATGCACTCTTTTTTGATGCCACCGGAAATGGCGCAATGGATCTGTATGTGGTTACGGGAGGATCAGAACTTCTTGGCGAAGATGAGAACCTCCGGGACCGGCTCTATATCAATAACGGGGACGGAACCTTTCAGCTCTCGGATGAACGATTGCCGGCAGTAAGCATGAACGGGTCGGTAGTGGCGGCTGCAGATTTTGACGGCGATGGATCAGAAGACCTGTTTGTGGGCGGCCGGTCCGTTCCTTGGGCATATGGACAATCCCCAAAGCATCAGCTGCTCAAAAATAGCGGCAATGGTCAATTTCAAAATGTAGCCGATGAGCTGATTCCCGAACTTGAAACTCTCGGTATGATAACCGATGCCGCCTGGGCGGATATCACGGGCAACGGAAATCCGGACCTTGTAGTTGCCGGAGAGTGGATGCCAATAACCGTTTTCGAAAATAGAAACGGGCGCTTTGAAAATGTAACGGCGCAGCTTGGGCTCTCCGATACCGAGGGCCTCTGGCAGTCGCTGCTGATAACCGACCTGACCGGGAACGGCAGCCCGGACATTCTCGGCGGAAATTTTGGAACCAATACCCGGTTGCAGCCTTCTATTCAATCGCCCTACACTCTCTATGTAAATGATTATGATGACAGCGGGTATACGTCAGGCATCGTAACGCTACTGCATGACGGCAAAACTAAACCATTCGAGCAGCTTGACGAACTCCTGCAGGAGCTGCCCGGACTCACAGAACGAATTGAAAGCTACAATGATTACGCCGCAAAATCTGTGGAAGAACTACTGGGCGAAGCTCCCGTAGCCGCAGCGGAACAGCGTAGTTTGAAAGAAATCCGCACGATGGCTTTCATAAACGACGGAAATGGATCATTTTCGCCGGAGCCGCTTCCTGTTGAACTTCAATCCTACCCGGTTAAAGCCATGCATCAGTTGAGTACGGAGTTTGGAGAAGAGGTTCAAATCCTGGCGGCCGGAAATCACTATTCCGTGAAACCAAGCTACGGCGGCAGGCAGGATGCCGGGTTTGGGTCGTACTTAACCTATTCTCCCGGCGATGGATTTAAAACTCACACACTTCAAGATAGCGGATTCTTTGTGGAAGGTGAGGCGCGCACCATCGTTCCGTTAAGCATTGGGAATGATGATGGCTACATTCTTGTGGGTAGAAATAATGATAACGTGCAGCTGTTTAAAATAGCAGAATAGTGAGCAGGACGATGAGTGAACAGGCAGACAACAAGATAAATGTTCGATCCCGTCTATTGGCCGTTGTATTGCTGCTGATAGGTTCAGCGTGCAGCAGCGACGATCCGGCGGAAGCTGATGGCGAAACGTACGACCAGGCGGTTTCTGATTTTTATGTAAGTCTTGCGGCCAGCCAAACGGAGGAAGCAAGATTTGCTTTTAACAAAATGAACGATGTGGCAACGGCTTTTCCGGAGGAACCTGCAGCATGGGCAAACCTGGGAGTTCTGGCAATGAGGCAAGGAAATTTTGAACTGGCAGACGAGCGATTCAGCCGTGCAAGAGACGTTGCGGAAAATAATGCACAGATTCTCTATCTCTCAGGGCTCTTTGAAAGCAGAAGAGGAGAGATCAATTCCGCTATCCAATATTTCGATCAGGCGCTCCGGGCCGATCCGCAGAACCCGAGAATACGATTCTCATTGATAAAAGAGCTTGAACGGCAGGACGATCAGCTGAACCGGGATCAAATTATTGAAGAACTTGAATATCTGAAGCAGCTGCTCCCTCAAAACCGTGTCCTTCTGTTTGAGCAAGCCCGAATCGCTGCACGCGAGGAGAACGCCGAGATGTTGTCGTACATACTGCAGCAAATGGAGTCCGTTCTTCGCCTGGAAAAGGAGGAACTGGCGGAGCAGTACCGCTACGTAAAAGAGCTTGCCGACAGCCAAAATTTTTCTGAAATCAACCTGGAGCTGACCTTCCTGCGAAACCTGGCGGAACCTGAACCGGCGTTTCAGTCCGATCTTCGGCAGCTTGAATCCGACCCTAATGAGATTGGGTTTTTGATCACGGAGTTCATCAATCTCGACACTCCCGAAAGTTCCGCTGCAGAGCCCGATCTGCAGATCTCGTTTGACCGGCAGCTGCCCGAAGGACAACCGGAAGAGGCCAGCTTTGTAACCTCTGCCACGCTCCTGGAGGAGCTTCCCCCTATTCCGGTGGCCGTTACCGGTGGACGACTCCGGATTGATTCAAACACGCAGCTCGATATACCGGCGCCGTCAA
Organism: Bacteroidota bacterium; assembly: GCA_009909035.1. GTDB lineage: Bacteria > Bacteroidota > Rhodothermia > Balneolales > Balneolaceae > SW132. The sequence continues at coordinate 46,805 of JAAAOB010000129.1, read as the reverse complement.
ACCTGAAGCTGCAAAAAAACAGTGTGGCTTTCATCGATTTTAACTACAATTTCAGGGCTGATGTGGCGATGGCCGGGCCCGATGGATTTTATTTTTATCGACAGGAAGAGGACCAGAGTTTTGAAAATATAACGCAGACACTCGGTCTTGGACCGGATGTTTTAAATGAAGCTTATACCGGAGTGTGGCCTGCGGATGTGGATCTGGACGGCGATCTGGACCTAGTCCTTGGCTCTGCCGGCAGCGAACCATTTGTACTGCGGAACCAGTCAGACGGAACGTTTAGTAAGCTCGAACTTTTTTCCGGGCTTGATTCGATCCGCGATTTCTTATGGGCCGATTTGGACGCCGATGGAGCGGCGGATGCCCTCTTTCTTGATGACCAGGGATCACTGCACCTGTTCAGGAATCTCAGGTCGAACAATTTTTCTAAAGTTCCTGAACTTCCTGTTGACGACAGCGTGAAGGCCATGAGCGTGGCGGACCTAACGGCAAATGGTCTTTTTGATATTCTCCTGACCACAAGCTCTTCCGGTATGATAATGCTGAGCTACAACACAGAAAACGATAATTGGCAGAGTCAGCAATTGATCACCGCGGAAAATCTCACGGATAAAGAAACCGACCAAAATGAACTGTTTTCGGCCGATATTGACAACAATGGCAGTCTGGACCTGATTCATTCCACCGCGGATTCAACAAATATATGGCTGACCGACAGCAGCCTGAACCTGACTCGCTTGCCTGAATCGCAGCCGGGCGGTCTCTACTCCATCTTCGATATTGACGGTGACGACCGGCTGGACTTACTGGGCATCGATCGCGACGGAAAAACATACGGTATGATCAATGCAGGCACCCGAAACTACAATGCCCGTCTGATCCGTGCCCGGGCATCGGGTCCCCGGGGTGATCAGCGGATCAACTCCTTCGGGATCGGGGGAGAGATGGAAGTCCGAACCGGCCGGCTCTACCAAAAACGGCTGATCACCTCACCAATCGTCCACTTTGGATTAGGTGAACGTGAAGAGGCTGAGATGCTGCGTATCATCTGGCCCAACGGGTCGGTACAGGCTGAGTTTGCGGAACTTGGAATGGGCAGTACAATTTTCAACGAGCAGGTCCTTAAGGGATCGTGCCCGTGGCTGTTTACAAATGATGGGGAAGAAATTCAATTCATCACCGACATACTCTGGCGCTCCCCGCTGGGCCTGAGGATCAATGCACAGGAGACGGCCGGTGTGATTCAGACACTGGACAGGGTCAAAATTCCAGGGGATGCGTTGACGCCAGTCGAGGGTAAATACGATCTCAGGATTACTGCTGAGCTTTGGGAGACACATTTCTTTGATCATGTAGATCTTATTGCCGTTGATCACCCGGAGAATAGCGAAATATTTATCGATGAGCGGTTTGTTTTTCCGGCTCCGGACCTGTCAACCCGTGTGATGGAACCGTCTCAGCCGGTTCAACGAGTGACGGATGAAAACGGAAGGGATTGGACCGAAACCGTCTCGGCTGTGGATGGAACGTACATGAAAGCTTTTGAGCAGACAAGCTACCAGGGGTTGGTTGAGAACCATGCCATTGAAGTTGAGATTGGAGATGCGGCGGAGTCAGACCGGACAATCTGGTTGATCGCGTCAGGATGGCTGAAACCGACCGACAGCTCCATAAATCTTGCGCTGAGCCAGGGCAACCATCAGCCGCCCAAGGGACTAAAAGTTGAAGTCCCCGACGGACAGGGCGGGTGGAATACAGTGCATGAAAACTACGGGGTGCCGGCCGGCAAATCGAAATCAATACTTATTAAAATCGATCCCAAGGAGTTGACAGAAGGGGCGGAGTTGAAAGTGAGGCTTAGCACAACCTCGGAAATCTACTGGGATGCATTCCGGTGGAGCAGAGAACTTGACGGAGCAGATATCACACAGCAATCACTGGCGCCGGTCACTCGTGAGCTTCGCTACAGGGGATATTCTGAGTGGAACAAAGCAGATAGCCTTTCACCGCTAATCCCCGACTATTCAGAACTGTCGGGAACGGCCCCGCGGTGGCGGGATTTAATCGGATATCATACCCGTTTTGGCGATGTTGGAGAACTTCTGGATACCATTGATGACCGCTATGTCATTATGAATGCGGGCGATGAGATGCTCCTGGAGTATGCATCTCCGGGCGAGCCTGCCCCTGGGTATAAACGGAGTTTTGTTTTTGTATCTGATGGCTGGGTCAAAGACGGAGATTACAACACGGAGGCATCCAAAACCGTTACACCTTTGCCGTTTCATGGACAAGCGGATTACGAATATGGCGAACATACGGTACTGTATGATGACCCGGTATACAGGCAGCATCGCGATGATTGGGGTACCTATCATACACGCTATGTTACACCGAACGCATTTCGTTCAGCCTTAATTTTTAACAACCGGGATTAAAAAGCAGATCACAACGGTATGGATAGGAAACAAGTAGTTCAAGTTATTGTGGCACTATTTTTTATCAGCCTGCTTCTTGCGCCAGCAGCTATAAAACAGTTTCAGGAGTTTCGAGTAGACGATACCCCGGCAAACCTGGAGGAGATTATCAGCAGGTATGGATTTTACCTGCAGGAAGCTACTGAGGAGTTTGGCATTGAATTTACCCATGTGCGGCCTGAGCTGGATGATAAGATTGAACATATCAATCCACAGATTGCATCCGTGGGGGCCTCCGTATCTGTAGCCGATTTGAACAACGACGGTCTTCAGGATCTCTATTTCACCAACAGTGAATATGGAGAGCATAATGCGCTATTTGTAAATCGCGGAGACGGAACGTTTGATGAGAGGGCAGAAGCGATGGGTATTGCCAATGTGAACCGGGAAGGCACGGGTGTATCGATGGGGGCTATTTGGGGTGATGTAAACAATGATGGGTATGACGATTTGTTTGTTTATAAGTGGGGCCGGCCGGAACTCTATCTTAACCAGGAGGGAAATGAATTTATACAAGCCACGGACCAAGCCGGTCTGCCGGAGTGGATGAATGCAAACACCGCTGTTTGGCTGGACTATAACAACGACGGGTACATTGACCTGTTTATTGGGGGATACTACCACGAGGATGTTGATTTTTGGAATTTGACGTCTACACGTATCATGCCGGACAGTTATGAATATGCCACAAACGGCGGACGTAATTACCTGTTGGAAAACAGAGGAGACGGCAGTTTTGTGGATGTTTCAGAGGAGGCGGGAATTCTGGAAACCCGGCGATGGACGCTGGCCGCGGCTGCCGCTGACCTGAATGGTTCCGGTTATCCGGATCTTGTGCTGGCCAACGATTATGGAGTTGACGAGTTTTTTTTAAACAAAGGCGGGGATAGATTTGAAAATGTAAGTGAAGATGCGGGAATTGGATTTATTCCAAAAAGCGGTATGAGTGTGGCGTTCGGAGATATTTTGAATCAGGGCGAACTGAGTATTTATATCACAAACATTTCCGAGGCGGGTGTCTTGATGCAGGGCAACAATTTATGGGTGCCTTCGCGGCAGTCTACCGAAGAGCTTCCAAAATTCAGGAACCTGGCCGGAAATATGGGAGTGGATATTGGCCAGTGGGGATACAGTGGTCGGTTTGTAGAGCTGAATAATGATGGCAACCTGGATCTGTATGTAGCCAACGGCTTTGTATCGGATGAGCCCAATACCGATTACTGGTACGACTATACAAAAGTTGTAGGAGGGAACCGGAACGTCATCATCGATGCAGATAACTGGCCTGCAATGAACGGACGAACGTTTTCGGGCTATCAGACAAACAAAATATGGATCAATGATGGGGCGGGCCGATTCCGCGAAGTCTCGGCCGCCGTCGGGGGCGACCTTGATCTCGACAGCCGATCCGTTGCCTATGCAGATCTCGACAATAACGGCTCGCTGGACATCATTGTCGCTAATCAAAACGGGCCGGCTACAGTCTATCGTAATCTTATTGATGAATCGCGTAACTGGATCTCGTTCAGGCTGGAGGGAACCCGAAGCAACAAAAGCGCCATTGGCGCAACTGCTATTCTACACTGGGAGAACCACCAAAAAAAGCAGGTTGTAAGCGGCGGCGATGCTTTTAGCAGCCAGAGCCAGCGTCCGCTGCATTTTGGACTTGGGAACAGTTCAGGTGTGGAAAAAGTTGAGATCCTGTGGCCCTCCGGAAACAGGCAGATCATCGACAACCCGGCTGTTAACAAAATGCACACCATTATCGAACCAACGGATTCATGAATAAAACAGCCGTTTCAAACCTATTTTCCGGCGGATGGACTGTGCCAAAACAGTATTTTGCCCCTCTTTTGATAACCGGGATCCTGCTCGCAGCACATATATCCTTTGGTATTTTAGATAGCTATCAAAAACTGCTGACCGCAATCATTGTGGCCATAGCCACGGAGATGGCGCTACACAAACTTGTGACCGGTAAATTCAGAAATGCCAACAGCGCATATGTTTCCGGTATTAGTGCAGGGATTTTGGTGCGATCTCCGCTGATCTGGCCATTTGCCCTGTGTGCGGCCATTTCGATCGCGTCGAAATATGTCCTGCGCTACAAAGGCCGTCATATTTGGAATCCTACCAACTTTGGAGTTGTAGCAATCATTTTGATTGCTTCCGACAGCGCGGCGGTCCTGAGTATACAGTGGGGAAATAATATGTGGGCAATGGCCGTGATTTGGATGGTTGGGCTCATATCCCTTTGGAAAATTAACAGGCTCAACATCACGCTTACATACATTGCATCGTTTGTCGTCTTTGCGTGGGTCAGAAGCCTTGCAACGGGAGACCCTTTCCTGGCGGAAGTGGCTCCGCTGACGGGACCCATGTATCAGCTTTTTGCTCTATTTATGATGACTGATCCCAAAACTACGGTCAAAAGTCGGATGGGGCAAAACGGCGTGGCCTTCGCGATAGCACTGGTGGAAATGTTCTTCAGGCTCGGCGAGGCCGTGTATGCTCCTTTTTATGCTCTCTTTATTATAGGCCCTGTTGCACTTGTTATTGAGGATTATATAGCTCAAAAGCGAACACGGGTTGAAAATCAAAGCCGGAGGAACGGAACAGGGAAACGACATGACACAACACTGCATACCGAGAGCCAACGGAAGTGATATATTTGAGGGGCTATACCTGCAGATCAGAGCGTCATTTCTCTATTCTCAAAAAAAGCACAGAATTTTAGAATTAAATGATAAAATTTTTTTGGCATCACGATGTACACAATGTAAGCGTTTACACTACAGGTTTTCACCTATTTGATATTCATGAATTGTAAATCCGCGTAAACCTTTGTTACGAAGCCAGAAAAGCGCTTCCAAACTTATACGCATAGAGCTCTTACTTATATCAGTTTTGGTGTTAGTCCTAAAGGCAAGCAAATAGATAACATTCTTTTAAAGATTTTTAAATATGAAAGGGCTTTCATATACTGTCAACAGACATGAGTAAAATAGACTTCGAAGAAAAAGTTAGATCCAATAGATCACTCATTGGAACCATCTTAAACAATAGAAACAAAATAGTAGGATACTATGAATGACAATAGGCTACGGAAAGTAACATTTCCATTATTAAAATCAGCCTGCAAAACTCAACTGAAGAAGGGGATGCAAGTTTGCATGGCACTTCTTTTGATTATGGGTTTAGGGTTTGCAGATACATTCGCCCAGGACCGGGTAACCGTGACCGGTGTCGTAACTGATGCCCAGGACGATAGTCCACTGCCGGGTGTTAGTATTACAGTTCCGGGTTCGGAAGAAATGACGGGTTCAACAATAGGAACCACCACAAACCTCGACGGGGAATTCACGATTAACGTGCCTGAAGGACTTAATGAACTTCGGTTCTCTTTTATCGGATACGACGTCCAGGTCGTACAAATCGATGGTCGTTCGGAGATTAATATAGAGATGCAGCAAGATATTAGTTTGCTTGACGACGTGGTTGTTGTAGGCTATGGTGTGCAGGACAGACGTGAAATTACCTCCTCGATTACGAGCGTGGAAGCAAGCGAATTCAACCGGGGAAATATTAATGATGCCCAGGAGCTCCTTCAGGGTAAAGTTGCCGGCCTTCAGATCACCCGGCCAGGTGGCGACCCAAATGCTGATTTCACAATCCGGCTGCGTGGACTTTCAACGATTGGAGCAAACACTGAGCCCCTTATTGTCGTAGATGGAATTATTGGAGCCGATTTTAATTCGGTTGATCCAAACGACATTGAGTCAATGGAAGTGCTGAAAGATGCTTCGGCTGCCGCTATTTACGGAACACGTGGATCTAACGGTGTAATTTTGATTACAACCAAGAAAGGAGAAGCCGGTGGCATGTCTGTAAATTACAACGGCTCGATTTCATCTTCATTTGTAGCCAACCAGTACGAAACACTCGATGCAGATGATTACAGGGCACTGGCCGATGTTCAAAACGATCAGCTTGAATCGAACCAAGGCATTGCCATTTCTGACCTCGGCGGATCAACAGACTGGTTTGATGAAGTAACACAAAACGCCTATACGCAGAGCCACAGCCTGGCGATTTCGGGTGGAAATGCGACAACAAATTATCGCGTATCCGGTAACTTCAGAGATGTACAGGCAATCCAGAAAGGAGCAGGAAATCAAAATTTGAATGCCCGGTTGAATTTAACTCACCGTGCACTCAACGATCGCCTGACACTGACGAGCAACCTTTCGATTACGAATGATGAACAGGACATTGGGCTTGGCGAAGTATTTCGATACGCTACAGTTACCAATCCTACACAGCCCGTCAGAAATGAGGATGGAACGTTTAACCAAATCGTTGGTGGATTTGACCAGTTTAATCCTGCCGCGATTAATGAACTCTCCACGCTCGACAGGGAAGATAGCCGCTACATTGTAAGTATTCGTGGTGAATATGACTTCTCGGATATTGTTGACGGTCTTAGCTTTTCCGGGTTTTATTCTCGCGAAAATGAAGACTTTTTCAGAGGCGAGTACTACAGCCGGGATCTGATTTTCCGCGGAGCCGGGCGTACCGGTCTTGCCATACGTGAGGAAGGATCCAACTTTAACCAGCTTGTAGAATCAACCGGTAACTACCGAAATACGTTTGGTGCTATCCGGGTTGAATCGGTTGCCGGATATTCGTATCAGGAATTTGAAAGTTCCGGACAGTTTGCTGAAGGTGGAGATTTCGTTTCGGATACGTTCCTTTACAACAATCTGTTCCAGGCACGGGATTTTGACCAGGGCCTGGGTACAGTTTCAAGTTTTGCCAACGAAAGCAAGCTGATTGCCGGATTCGGACGTGTGAACTTAACGATCGATAACACTTACTTTCTCTCCGGAACGTATCGCCGGGAAGGTTCAACACGCTTTGGTGAAGATAACAAGTGGGGGAATTTCTTTGCAGCGAGTGCCGGTGCAGAACTCACAAACTTAATCGATATCCCGAAAGCGAATGAGTTCAAACTTCGGTTCAGCTATGGAGAAACAGGGAACAACGCTCCCTTTGATGGAATATCGCAGCTGCGGTTTGGCCAGGGTGCCAGTTTCCTTGTAGATGGAGAGTTTGTTCCATCTTTAGGTCCTGTAAGCAACCCGAATCCGGACTTGAAATGGGAAGTGAAGCGAGAATTTAATGCTGGTGCAGATTTCGCATTTTTCGACAGCCGTCTCAGTGGTTCTGTTGACTACTACAACAGTACAACAGACGATCTGCTTCTTGAATTTACAGTCCCTGTGCCTCCAAATCTTTTCTCACAACAGTGGGTTAATATCGGAGAGGTATCAAACGAAGGTGTAGAAGCTGCGGTTAGCTACGATATTCTGCGCGGACAGGACATAACTTGGACTTCCGGAGTTACGGTGGCTACGTTCAATTCTGTACTTGAGTCACTCTCAAGCGGAGATCTTGAATTTGGCGACCGCCAGCTTATTTCGAATGTTGGTGCTCCCGGACTGAACGATACGCCGATGATTCGTGTGAAAGAGGGACAACCATTTGGAGAAATTTGGGGACCTGAATTTGCAGGCGTCAACCAGAATGGTGAGTTCCTGTTCAGAAATGCTGAGGGTGAACTCGTCACAAGTGGCGAGCTGACAAGCGCCGATGACAAAGTAATCGGGAACGGTCTGCCGGACTTTACGCTTGGTATTGACAACTCCTTTAGCTTCAAGAACTGGGATTTTAACATGTTCTGGAGAGGAGCCTTTGGCCACGATCTTGTCAACACGTTTGATATTTTTTACAGCAATCCCGCTTTTGCAGATTCTTATAACCTGAGAGAAGGTGTTGCGGATTCACCCATACGTGAATCGCCCCAGTTCTCAAGCCTCTACGTTGAAGACGCATCTTTTATGCGACTGGAAAATGTTAGCCTTGGGTACAACGTTAACTTAGCAGAGAATGCGCCAATTAGTGAATTGCGGTTTACCGTGAGTGGCAATAACCTCTGGACAATCACCAACTACGACGGTGTAGATCCGGAAGTTCGCTTCTCTGATGTAGGCCCAACGGATAATGGTGGTACACCAGGCGGAGCAAATCTGCTTGCACCCGGAATCGAACGGCGTAACCAATGGTTTACACAAACCTCACTGACGTTCGGTGTAAACGTAGGATTTTAAATAAGACTCATTAAAACTTATAGTATCATGAATATTAATATGTCATATAAAGCACTACTTACAGTCAGCTTTCTGCTGATCTTCAGCTTTGCGTGTACCGACTTAACGGAGGAAACGCCAAGCGACCTTACCGTGCTTAATTCGGAAGAACAATTCGTTTCTGCATTAGGTGAGGCGTATGCAATACTTGGAGCGTGGCAAAATCACGGAGGATTTTTCTCCCTTCAGCAGATTTCCACGGACGAAACCGTAATACCCCGGCGCGGCGGTGACTGGTTTGACGGCGGTATCTGGCTGGATACGCATCAGCACACGACCAATGCTGAGCACGGCCCGACCAACGGATCCTGGAACTACCTGTTTTCAGGGGTTAACGCCACCAGCCGCCTGATTCTTCAATTCGAAACGCTAATTGAAGAGGGACAGGCTGAACCAGAACTCGCTGAACCGTTTATTGCAGAGATGCAGGTGATGCGGGCGTTCTATTACTTCTGGCTTCTCGATACTTTCGGTAATGTGCCGATTATCGATAATTTTGCCGAAGTTCCTTCAAGCCCGGCTAACAACACAGACTTCCAGGCGGGTAGAACCGAGGTGTTCGAGTTTATCGAACAGTCGCTGCTTGACAACGTTGATCTCATTAGTACCGACGTTCAGGCAAGCTATGGCAGGGTAAATAAATATGCTGCTCACTTCCTTCTGGCAAAACTCTATCTCAATGGCCCGGTCTACACAGGCCAGGAGACATGGAATGGAGAATCTTTCTGGGAGCTTGCCGATGCACAGCTGGATGTAATTATAGACTCAGGTGTATTCTCACTGGAGTCCGACTATTTCAATAACTTTGCAGTTGAGAACTCCGGTTCTTCAGAAACAATCTTTGCCATTCCGTATGACGAAGTGTTTCTACCAGGATTCAATATGCACCACATGACGCTCCACTACGGTCAGCAGGATCAATTTGATTTTCAGCAGCAGCCGTGGAACGGATACGCCACACTTGCCGAATTTTACAACTCCTTCGAAGAGGGAGATATTCGCCAGGATGGCCTGATGGCTGGAACTCAAACAGATCTGGACGGTAACGTTATTGTGGATACAGATGCCCCCGGTAACCCGGATCTGTCTCTTGATGTAGAGATACCGGCACTGAACATGCCGAACCAGACCGACTTTCCGCGCTTACGGCTGGCTGGTGCCCGTTTCAACAAATTTGAATACGAAGTTGGAGCTACACCGGATCTAAACAATGACTTCCCCGTAATGAGATATGCGGATGTTATTCTCATGAAGGCGGAAACACAGTGGAGAATCAACGGCGGTGGCCAGATGTTCTTCGATATGATCAGAAGCAACGGTCGTGTCGGTGATGTTGACCCGATACCGTTGAATGAGGAAAACCTTCTTGCTGAGCGATCACGAGAACTTTATATGGAAGTCTATCGCCGGCAAGACTTGATCCGATTCGGTAAGTACAATGATCCGTGGTGGGAAAAGCCGGAATCTGAACCATTCAGAACAGTGTTTCCTATTCCGCAGCCACAGCTTGATGCGAATACAAATCTGAATCAAAATCCCGGGTATAACTAAACCCTTCGCATACACAAAGCTTATATCAAAGGAAACAGATGGATGTCATCTGTTTCCTTTTTTTTTGTTTTCACTACTTATAGTATCAGCTCAAATCGAATGATATATTCATTTAAATAATGTAGAAATGATGATCTGACCGATAGCGGGTCGGTAGATTAGTCATGGGCAAATTTCCAGTATTTGATCAACATCCTCTTAAACTGCTTTTCAAAGCTTGTGTATGATTTAGACTTTGAACTGAATTGAATAGACTGAACCTGTATCGTAAAAGCAATTGAAGATACGCTTGAAACCGATCTCACATTCTCCGGAAACATAACATTAATCCTGGCACTACAAACGTGGTTTACATGAAGCGCCTTTTATTCATTTTGATTGCTCTTTGGTCCTTGAAGGCATGTACGCTATCACCCGGTGATGAGCCTCTGTTTGTTCCTGTGGATTCTGATCAATCAAATGTTGAATTCTCTAACTTGTTGAACCCTACGGAGGAGTTTAACATGTATATCTTCAGAAATTTTTATAACGGAGGGGGAGTCGCGGTTGGAGATGTCACGGGAAATGGTCTGCCGGACATATTTTTGACAGGAAATATGGTGAGTAATCGCCTGTATTTAAATGAAGGGAATTTTCAATTTCGTGATATTACGAATGAGGCGGGATTAAACAGCGAAGGATATTGGTCAACCGGCGCAAGTTTTGCCGATGTTAATGGCGATGGGTTACTTGATATCTTCGTAACCCTATCGGGTCCGCCAGAAGGAGTGAGCAGGCATAACCGGCTGTACATAAATAACGGCGACTCGACCTTTACAGAGCGGTCAAAAGAGTTCGGAATTGCAGATTCCAGCTTGTCGACTCACGGTATCTTTTTTGATTATAACGGAGATGGCTGGCAAGACCTTTACCTGGTGAGTAACTCCTTCCGATCTGTAAATGAAGGCTTTGGTTCCTTCACGGGGAGTCAGCGAACGGTGCCCGATCCTCTCGGATCAAGTAAGCTTTATCGTAACGACAAGGGACACTTTACGGATGTTACTCAAGAAGCCGGGATCTATAGCAGTATTATCGGGTTTGGGCTAAGTGCAACTGCCGGCGATCTGAACCGGGACGGGTGGATGGATCTTTACGTTGCAAACGACTTTTTTGAGCGCGATTATCTCTACATGAACAATGGGAACGGTACATTTTCCGAATCACTCGAAAACTCGATCCGTAGCTTGAGCTTTAGCTCGATGGGCTCCGACATTGCAGACCTGACAAACGACGGCTGGCCGGACATCTATGTATCCGACATGCTTCCGGAGAAGGAAGAACGTTTAAAATCTAAAATGACCATTGAAAATTGGGAGGAGTATCAAGACCATGTCGACCGCGGGTTCCATCATAAATTTACAAGGAATACGCTGCAGATAAACAGGGGCGATTCCACTTTCTCAGAAATCGGCAGATATGCCGGTGTTTATGCGACTGACTGGAGCTGGGCGGTACTGCTTGCCGACTACGACCTGAATGGTCATACCGATATTTTTGTGGCAAATGGAATCTACAAAGATCTGCTGGATCAGGACTATATTGAACAGGTAGCCAACCCTGCGGCGATACGATCGATGATGCAGTCTGGTGAAGATAATGTGATCATGAACTTGATGGATGAAATGAGTTCTGTTCCCATCCCGAACAAAGCGTTTGGCAACGAGGGGGATCTTCAGTTTAGCGACCGCACGGAGGCATGGGGGCTGGACGCCCCGGGATTTTCGAGCGGAGCGGCGTGGGGGGACCTGGATGGCGACGGGGCGCTGGATCTTGTGGTCAACAACACCAACGGTCCGGCGCGGATCTACCGCAACCGGGCCGCGGGGCGCCACCCCGGGCGCACGTGGCTGCGGGTGGACCTGGCGGGCGAGCCGCCCAACACCTATGGGATCGGCGCGCAGCTGCAGGTCTGGAGCGGCGGTGAGGTTCGCTACCGCGAGCACATCCTGCAGCGGGGCTTTCAGTCGAGCGTGGAGCCGGGCCTGTTTGTGGGGATGGGGCCGGCCGCTGTGGCCGACTCGCTGATCCTTCGCTGGCCCGACGGGCGCACCAGCCGTGTGGACAGCCTTGAGCTGCCGGCGCGGATCACCCTTCGGCAGTCGGAGGCCGCCGGCCGTCCGGCCCCCGCGCCATCCCCGCCCCCGCTGCCCGGCGATTTCACGGCGGAGGACACCACGGGCACGCTGTCAGGTCAACAGCGCTCGCTGTTACAATCCGCATCTGTACCGGGCCTGTCCGGCTGGACCCACCAGCGCTACGACTACAGCGACTTCGACCGCGAGCGGCTGCTGATGCAGATGCGCTCGACCGAGGGGCCGGCCCTGTGCACCGGCGATGTGAGCGGCAACGGGCTGGACGACGTCTACGTGGGGGGAGCCCGCGGGCAGTCGGGCCGGCTGTGGCTGCAGTCGGAGGACGGCTCGTTCAGCGCCTCCCGCCAGCAGGCCTTTGCCCCGGATACGGGGGGCGAGGAGATCGACTGCGCGTTGTTCGACGCCACGGGCAACGGCGTGGCGGACCTGTATGTGGCCAGCGGCGGCAACTCCTACGGGTCAGGGTCTTCGGCCCTGAGCGACCGCTTCTACCTGAACGACGGCAGCGGGCGGCTGGTCAAGACCGACCAGGTGCTGCCGACCCGGCGGGGGTTCGAGAGCAGCTCGGTGGTGGCCCCGCACGATTTTACCGGCGACGGAATCCCGGACCTGTTCGTGGGCATCCGCCTGCGTCCGTTTGCGGTGGGCCTGCCGGCCAATGGGTACCTGCTGGCCGGCAATGGCGACGGCACGTTCACCGACGTAACCGAGCAGTGGGCGCCGGCGCTGCTGGAGGCGGGCATGATAACCGACGGGCTGTGGGCGGACCTGACGGGCGACGGCTCCGAGGAACTGGTGATTGCAGGGGAGTGGATGCCGGTGCGCGTGTTTGCCAATACCGGCCAGCAGCTGGAGGAAATTACGCCCGAGGTGGGCCTGGAGCAGACCCGCGGCTGGTGGAATGCGATCACGGCCGCCGACGTGGACGGCGACGGGCGGATGGACATCGTCGGGGCCAACCACGGGCAGAATTCGATGTTCCGGGCCGGCGTGCGGATGTGGGTGGGCGATTTTGCCCGCAACGGGATGGTGGAGCAAATCCTGGCTACGCGCAAGCAGGGGGAGTACTACCCGGTGGCGCTGCGGCACGACCTGGTTGCCGAGATCCCGCGGCTGGCCGACACGTACCCGGACTATGCGAGCTACGCAGGTCAGACGGTGCAGCAGATATTTTCAGATGAGGAACTGAATAGAGCGTTGGAACTCCGGGCCGATGAGCTGCGGACCATGATCTACTGGAACCGGGAGGCAGGCTTTGCCGGGGAGCCGCTGCCGGCGCGGGCGCAGCTGGCGCCGATGTACGCGGTGCACGCAGGCGACCTGACCGGCGACGGGCGCCCGGAGATCCTGCTGGGGGGCAACCTGCATGCGGTGAAGCCGCAGGCGGGCCCGTACGACGCCTCGCGCGGGGTAGTGATCGGCTATGAAAATGGGAAGCTGGGCAGCTACCCGCCGGCCCGCAGCGGGGTGAATATCGCCGGGGAGATCCGGTCGGTCGGGGCGATTGACGGGCCGAACGGCACCCGCAGGCTGATCATCGCGCGATATGACGATCCCCCGGTGGTGATGGAGATCCGGCGATAAACATGGGCTGCGCCTGCGATCAACATGACAGGTGCGCTAACCGGATCGGTTCTCAATGGGCTACTCTTGCCAGGGCAGATGATCAAGATCTACATTTCCACCGGTTAGAATAATCCCGGCTTTTTTACCGGTCATTTCTACTTCCTCATTACATATGGCGGCAAAAGGAACCGCGCAGGATGGCTCTATGATGATATTCATCCGTTCCCAAATATGGCGCATGGATCGTACAATTGCTTCTTCCGATACGGTGATTATCTGATTTACATTTTGGCTAATTATTCTGAATGTTCGCTCGCTAAGAGTTGTCCGCAAACCATCTGCGATCGTTTGTGTCGTGTCGGGAAACTGGCGCTTGTCCAGTGTAAAGGAGAGGTAAGCGTCGTTCGCCAACTCCGGTTCCGCACCAATAATTTGTATCGCCGGCTGCAGAAATCGGGCTGCGATAGACGTCCCGCTCATTAAACCGCCGCCGCCAACAGGAGCCAGGATCATATCAAGGTCCGGAACCTCTTCCAGAAGCTCTTTGGCGGCTGTTCCCTGGCCTGCAATCACATATTCGTTATCGTAAGGGTGAATGAAATGGGCGCCGGTTTTGTCCACGACGTCATCCAGGGCCTCTTCTCTCGCATTCTGGTTTGACTCACAAAATGTAATGTGAGCACCATACCCTTTGACGGCAGCTACTTTAATTTTTGGTGAGTTCTCAGGCATAACAATGTATGCATCTATTCCGCGAAGCTTTGCTGACAGGGCTACTGCCTGCGCGTGGTTACCTGACGAGTGTGTAGCAACACCGTTTTTTGCTTGAGAATCGGAAAGCGAAAAGAGGGCATTGCAGGCTCCTCTGAATTTAAAAGCACCCGCCCGCTGAAAATTTTCACACTTAAATAAAAGGTCGCCGCCCGCCAACTTGTTGAGGGAACGGGACGTCAGGACCGGAGTTTTATTGGCGTAAGGCTTGATCCGTTCAGCAGCCTCCTCGATATGCCTGAATTCTGGCGTAGAGATAGATGATGTGGTCAATTTGAATGCTTTCTTTCGTTATTCTAAATAAAAAAATAGCCTTGATTTATGAACTATAAACCAAGGCTGATTAAAAAATTCTTCCTTTAAGAAATTAATTTTAGCCTATCCATTGGCAAGCGTCATGAGGCTTTCTCATCACGTAGCTTCTTTTTCCTGGCATATTCCATCGCTGCCTCACGTACCCACTCGCCTTCTTCATACGCTTTGCGACGTGCTTTCATTCGCTCCCGGTTCATGGGGCCGTCTCCTTTTACTACGCTCCAGAATTCATCCCATGGAATATCACCAAATTCCCAATGGCCCGATTCCTCATTGTATTCGAGATCAGGATCGGGTAGCGTAATTCCAATGGCCTTAGCTTCCATGACCGAACGATCTACAAAATGTTGACGAAGTTCATCGTTGGTCTTTGTTTTAACTCCCCATTTGATCAATTCTGCACTGTTGGGTGAGTCACTATCGTGCGGGCCAAACATCATGAGGGTAGGCCACCACCAGCGGTTCACAGCATCCTGGGCCATTTTTTTCTGTTCCTCGGTGCCATTGGCCATTTTAGCCAGCATTTCGTAGCCCTGTTTTTTGTGGAAGCTCTCTTCTTTGCAAATTCTAAGGTTCGCACGTGCATACGGGCCATAAGATGATTTAGCCAGCATGGTTTGGTTTACAATTGCTGCCCCGTCAACAAGCCATCCAATCACACAAATATCCGCGTAGCTAAGTGTCGGGTAATTGAAAATACTTGAATACTTTGCGTTGCCGTAGATGTAGTCTTCAATCAGCTCCTGACGTTTAACGCCGAGGGTTTCCGTACCGCTATAGAGATAGAGCCCATGACCCGCCTCATCCTGAACTTTGGCAAGCAATACCATTTTACGCTTCAGCGATGGTGCCCGCGTAATCCAGTTGCCTTCGGGGAGCATTCCCACAATTTCAGAGTGAGCGTGCTGACTCATCATCCGGATGAGCTGTTTCTTATATCGCTCCGGCATCCAGTCTTTAGGCTCGATCGTTTCGCCATTGTCTATTCGTTTCTGAAATTCATCAAGCTGCTGTTGAGTATCCATAGAAGCGCTATTTTATTTTCAATTACATTATCGCAACAGTAATATATGAAATATAGTTTACAAGGGTGAATGTGTTAAGAGGCTGATCATAAAAAAAAATGTGTAATCTGTAGGAAGTAACGACCACGGCGAAAGGCCTCTTTATTGATAGAGCGAACAGCGTGACCGGTACACCTTAATAGCAAAGGGCATCAAACCAATCACCTGGATAGTGCAATTGAAAAAAACTCTGATAAACTCTTGTTGAACATGTATTTTAGTTTGGTGCTTATTCGGGCGGGGTCTGAACAAGCACCACAGAATCAATCTTATATTTTTTTATCAGAACGAAAGTCTCAAACTTGTTTATCATGCATTGTAAAACGTATCCGGTACTCGCATCTCTGATTTTAATGCTCACGCTATTGTCGGGCTGTCAGGATCAAGAAGCAGAAATGGAGGTAAGTTATTCCATACCTGAACAGCCAGAAATCTCCACAGGGTACACGGAAAAACCGGGATGGGCTACCAATGAATTTGCGGTTGCGGCAGCGAACCCGCTTGCCACAGATGCCGGATTTCAGGTGTTGCGATCGGGTGGATCTGCTGTAGATGCCGCAATCGCTGTTCAGATGGTGTTGACGCTCGTTGAGCCTCAAAGCAGCGGCATTGGCGGGGGTGCATTTCTTCTTACGTTTGATGAAGGGGAAACAAGCGCCTTTAACGGTAGGGAAACGGCACCTTCCGCGGCAGGTCCAGATCTTTTTCTTGATGCATCCGGCGACCCATTACCATTTGATGAGGCAGTAAAAAGCGGATTGTCGGTAGGTGTTCCCGGAACGGTGGCAATGCTTGAAGAGGCCCACAGCCAATACGGTCTTCTCGATTGGCGTGAACTGTTTACTCCTGCAATCACCCTGGCTGAAGAGGGCTTCAATATCAGCCCAAGGCTTCATAAATTGCTGGAGGCTGACGAAAGTTTGCGTAATGACTCTATTGCATCGGATCTTTATTATGATGAGAACGGGGATCCGCTGCCGGTAGGAACGACATTGAAGAATCCTGCTCTTGCTGAACTGCTCAGGAATATATCCAGGGAGGGAAGCCGTGCCTTCTACAATGAAACGGTTGCTGAGGCCATCGTGGACAGAATCCGATCACACCCACGGCCCGGCCCGATGACCGTGGGAGATATTGTTGAATACCCCAACCAAACCTTTGAAACGGAACCGATGTGCAATGATTGGAAGGCGTATATTCTTTGCGGCATGCCGCCTCCATCCTCGGGACATATCGCCATTATGCAGATACTCGGCATCCTGGAACAGGTCGAAAACAGGAGCACATTCACCGCATTTAATGATTCGCTTCCTTCTGCCAGGTGGATGCACAACTATTTTGAAGCATCAAAGCTCACGTTTGCTGATCGCGCACTGTATGTGGCTGACGCAGTTTTTGTGGATCCTCCTGCCGGCGACTGGCACAGCCTTCTTGATAGAGACTATCTTGAGAAACGCTCGCAGCTCATTTCTGACACAAGTATGAAAGAGGCTGAACCGGGGAATCCCGGGAAAGAAACCGCGATCTATGGTATTCAGCCAAGGCAACCTGAAAAAGGAACCAGCCATATCAGCATTGTAGATCGAAACGGACAGGCGGTCTCCATGACAACGACCATTGAGCAGGGATTTGGAAGCAGAATTATGTCCGATGGTGGAACCGGGCTGCCCGGGGGATTTCATTTAAATAACGAGCTTACGGATTTTTCAAGAACCCCGGAGGATATGGATGGTAACCTGATTGCCAACAGGGTAGAGGCCGGAAAACGCCCCCGGTCGAGCATGGCCCCTACGTTGGTGTTTGATCGTGAGACCGGCGAGTTTGTAGCAAGCGTTGGATCTCCCGGAGGTGCCGCAATCATTCACTACACAGCAAAAGCGCTTGTAGGCATGCTCGATTGGAACCTCAATGCACAGCACGCCATAGATTTGCCAAACTTCGTGAATTTTAACGGCCCAAGTTTTCTTGAGGAGGGGCGGTGGCCACAGGAGCTGATAAACGAACTAAAAGCCATGGGCCATGATGTTTCCCAGACAGAATTGACCAGTGGCCTCCAGGCCATTCAGAAGACAGACGATGGGTTTTTTGGCGGAGCCGACCCAAGGCGTGAAGGTGTCGTGATGGGAAATTGACATACATAAACAGGTAACAATCTGAAAAAGAGATGTACAACGATGTCACTATTTGAATTTTTACTGCTCTTGTTAATTGCAGGAGTCTGCGGATCTATAGGTCAGTCCATTGCGGGATACAGCAAAGGCGGTTGTGTTGTGTCGATTGTCCTTGGATTTATCGGGGCACTGCTTGGATCCTGGATCAGTGTTCAGCTCAACATGCCCGAACTGTTTAATGTGAGCATTGGAGGAAACGACTTTCCGGTGATCTGGTCCATCATCGGCTCAGTGATCTTTGTCGTTATTGTGGGACTATTTACAAAAAAAGGGTAGGGTTATAAGTCAACTATGAAATGTCGGTTAAAATTGCGGGTAAGGGAGACTTTCGAAGTCTGTGTGCTTGTAATAAACGTGAGAATTATAAAAGGGACTGGGCATTCATACAGCCAGAAAAGACTTCGGAAGTCTTTGAGTGCCTGATACTTTATGGTTGACATGACAGTAGTATCTTTTTATCAATTATCAACTATTTGATCACCCATCGTTGAAACCGGACGTGGTAATATGCCGTTTCTACATATAAGAAATGCATTGAGAACGGTTCTCGATTCATCCCGAATAATTCCATAGTAAAACGTAACGGTTTGTACATAGTTGACATGGACAGGGAGTTTTTAATTAAATTGGTGCAGTATAAAATGCCGTTTGGCAAGTATGAGGGGTGGTATATCACGGAGCTTCCGGTTCACTACCTTGAGTGGTTTCATCGCCAGGAATTCCCCAATGGGCTTTTGGGGCAGTATCTTGCAACCATGTATGAAATTAAGATCAACGGTCTCGAGGATCTTCTCCGGCCTATACGAAAACAATACAGAAGCCGGTAGAATTGCCTGAGCTTAACCGTTTAAAAAACGATAGATGATGAATAGATCCTGGATTGTTCAATATACGTTTGCTCTTGGGGCAGTAATACTGACGGTCTACTCCATGGTGGTGGCAAAATCACTGCTACAACCTCTTCTCTTTGCGCTCTTCTTCTCCATACTTCTCTCCCCTTTTTGCGGCTGGATGGAGCGATACGGCATTCCCAGGGCACTCTCTGTTCCTGTAGCAATAACAAGCGGCCTGCTTCTGTTAGCGGGCGTTGCATTCTTCTTATATAGCCAGCTAACAGCGTTTGCCGGCGATATCGATATTTTTCAGCAACGGTTTGAGGAGCTGCTGCAGGGCCTTGAATCATTCCTGGCCGCACAGTTTGGATTTGAAGGGCTGCTTAATGCTGAATTAATTGTGGCCTCCTTCCAGGAGTTTATTAAAGATAATACGGGTACACTTACCCGCGGGCTGGCCGGAGCCGCCTCTATGTTTACATCAGTGTTTCTCGTCCCGGTCTTTATGTTTTTTATGCTTCTTTTCAGAGATTTTTTAAAAGAATTTTTACTGAAAGCATTTGGACGTGGTAGTAGAGAGGATCACGAAAGAGTAAAAACCATTATCGAAAAAGTGAAGGATGTGGTCCAGGGGTACTTGACCGGTATCCTTCTTGTCATCTTTATTCTCGCTATTCTGAATTCCATTATGCTTTTGGTGATTGGCGTGGAACACGCAATATTTTTTGGTGTTTTCGCCGCGATGCTAAATGTAATACCGTTTATTGGCCCTCTGTTAGGCTCCATTCTGCCTATATTCTACTCCCTGTTTACAATGGACTCGCTTCTTATACCCCTTGTAATTTTGCTGGGTTTTTATGTAATCCAGATGATGGAGAGCAATATTTTTACCCCGATTATAGTGGGGAGTAAAGTGAGTATAAATGCTTTTATTGCATTGATATTGCTATTTATTGGCGCTCAGATTTGGGGTATCATCGGAATGATATTAATTATTCCGATTGGAGCAATTCTAAAAGTAGTCTTTGACGAAGTAGAATCACTACAGCCGTTTGGGTTTGTGATGGGAACCGTTCCGGGTCAGTTCAGAAGCAAGAAGAGTGTGGTTGCTGAAAAGCTTAGTGCATTATCGGACAGGGTGAAAAGAAGTGCAGGTGCGGAAGATGAAGGGCGGCATAAAGATGTGACGGATGATCAGGAATAGAGGCAGGAGAATTAAAAAAAGCCCCGATGTTTTAATCAGGGCTTCATTTAAACGTAAATATAAATTGAAGAACTACTTATTAATCTCGTTTATCTTTTCTTCAAGTTTTTTATACAGGCGTTCAGCGTCTTTGTCGTGACCCATCTCTTTTAGTTTGAACAAGATAACAGCGAGAGCAAAAAACGTTTGTGGCCATAAGCCAATGAAAATACCGGTTCGTTCTGCATGTGCATTCTCTACCTCGTCATCTCCCTGCTCCTTATACCAAGCTGCAATGCTGGCAGCGATTGATGAAAGTCCAAGTCCGGTTGCTAAGTATCCAAGTTTGTCAAGCATTCGTAAGCCTCTTATTTTGTTTTGATTGATGTTCAATCATACAACTAAGATCGCGGTAGTTGCGTTTCCTCTCTCCCGTTATTGGAAAAATTGAATAACAAATACTGAGGGTGTCAATTCGCAATGAACAGGTTTGGAGCAGAATCCGGCAAGGATCAATGAACACCCCATGAACTTTTTGGACAGGCCCGGACTGTAATCATTAATCATTTCCGATTCGGTGGGGCGGGGGTATGAAATCACCTATGAGATAGAACTGTTGTTTTCCGCTATTTTTGCACTGCGCGTAAACCATTTATGTTTTGCACGCCTCACGGGAGTGCCTTCGAAAACGGTCTTAAAGGTCTCTTCATCAATCTCGCTCCAGCGATGACCGTTGGGCGGCTGTAGGACATGGTCGCGCGGCGTAAAATCATCAACAGAGCTATACGCGGCCTTGCGGTTCCAGGGGCAAACATCCTGGCAAATATCGCAGCCAAACACCCACTCTCCAAGATCTTTTTTATGTTCGTTTGGAATGCGGTCTTTTAGTTCAATGGTTAAGTAAGATATGCACCGTTCGGAATCAATTTTATAGGGTTCGTAGATGGCATTTGTTGGGCATGCATCGAGACAGCGAGTGCAGCTGCCGCAATGATCCGAAACCGGGGCATCATAGACAAACGGCGTGTCGATAATCATCTCCCCGATTACAAACCACGACCCAAGATCTTTATTGAGCATATTTCCGTTTTTTCCCATCCATCCGAGTCCCGATCGTTCGGCCCACGCTTTATCCATGACAGGAGCAGAATCCACAAATATGCGCCCGTTGATGCCGCCCGCCTGCTGTTCCGTGTACTTGAAGAGTTTTTTTAAGCCGGACTTAAGCGTTTTGTGATAGTCTCGTCCCCGGGCATATTTAGCAATCTTTGGGCCGGTATTCGTTTTGTCGTGATCTTCATTCTTTTTGAACCGGTAGCTGGCAAGCACGCTAACCACGCTTTTGGCCCCGGGAACCAATACCGTGGGGTCAATTCGTTTTTCGAAGTTCCTCTCCATCCAGTCCATGGTGCCGTGACGGCCTTCATTTAGCCACTGTTCCAGGCGCAGTGCCTCTTTATCGAGCTTTTGGGCACGTGAAAAACCGCAGGCATCAAAGCCAAGTTCATAGGCTTTGCGGCGAACCTTAATGGTAATGGCCAGCGTGTCCATAAGTCAACGTTTATGAAAGGTTAAATTTCAATGATACGGATGAAATTTCCAAAAGTGAATGCCCCTGATGTCATCTTGTCATTCATACATTGGCATCGTAGGTCCAATCCTTTCGGGATGAGTTTTTTCCAAACCATCGGGCCGTTATAAATTAAAACGCCAGTTCTGCGGTATAATTGACTCACAAAATCAGATACCCTTTGAAGCGAAACACCGTGCAGTATCCACGGGATTATCTCAATGTTTACAGCAAAAAAAAATCGCGCTGCGATCACTCACGGCGCGATTTTTCCAATGCTGGTTTTATAATTGCATTACTCTTTAATGTCGATCAGCTCAACCTCAAAAATCAGGACGGACCCCGGTTGGATTGGGCTGCCGGGAGGGGGATTGTTTCCGTATGCAAGTTCAGAAGGTACAAAAAACTCGTATGTTGCGCCTTCACTCATAAGCTGAAGACCTTCCGTCCAGCCCGGAATCACCCGGCTTAAAGGGAAGCTGGCTGTTTCGCCGCGTTCATAGGAGCTATCGAACTCCTCTCCTGAGATAAGCGTGCCTCGATAATGCACCTCAACTTCATCCTCAGCGGTTGGCTGGGCTCCGGATCCTTCCTCTATTACCCGGTACTGAAGGCCGGATTCGGTGACCATCACATCCTCATTTTGCGCATTCTCTTCAAGAAATTCGTTTCCGGCCTCTATATTTTCAGCTGCTTCTTCTTCTCTGCGGGCTTCTGCATTCGCAGAAATCTCCTGCTGATAGGTTTGCATGAGAGACTGCATTGCCGCCTGGTCGAGCTGAGAATCCTCGCGATTGAGCGCACGGTTCAGACCTGCAATAAATTTATCATCTTCAAGCGATTCAACTCCTTCTGATGAAAGACTTTGCCCATAAAAGAAACCAAGACTGTAGCTTACGGAATCGATGGTGGAATCCAGCGATGTTTCCCCATCGGATGATGGAGATTCGCATCCGAATGTTACAATCGAAAAAAGCAATGCTGCAAGCATCGTGTATAAAATACCTTTCATAATTAATTCTTTGTGATAATTTTTTGATGGATATGGTTCGTATGCCGAAAAGGTATCACTTTTTAGCAGCGAACCAAAGAGGCTAACGCGTATTTCTTTCCGTTAAAATATTAAGAGTAAAACTCGTATATTTAACTGTAGTATGTGTCCTACACTCTCTTCAAAAGATATTTATTGGAGGGTAAGAGACAGAAAAAAAGGGACAACAACCCATCTGATTACTCGAGTTTGTCCCGACAAACCAACCGGCAGCATGCCACAGTACTAATTAACAACAGATAAAGGATTCATTTGAAGTTTACTGATTTTAATTTATCCGACGATCTTATCGCCGGACTTAACGATCTGCAATTCTCTGAGCCAACTCCAGTACAAGAACAGTCTATTCCGATAGTATCAGAAGGCAAAGACTTGATTGCAGTGGCGCAAACCGGCACGGGTAAAACAGGGGCATTTGTTATCCCGATTATGGAGCGGGTCCTAAATAGTGACCGGAAAGGGATGAAAGCACTGATACTAAGCCCTACCCGTGAACTGGCTTCACAGATCGATGAACAAATTTTTGCCATCGGATATCACGCCGGGATCTCCTCGGCCACGGTGATCGGCGGGAGTAATTTTTCGCAGCAAGCCAATGCGCTTAAGGCCGGTGTTGATATTATTGTTGCCACACCTGGACGGCTGATGGACCAGTATAAAGTGTTGGGAATCGATTTTTCCAACCTGGAGTACCTGGTCCTTGATGAGGCAGACCGGATGCTCGATATGGGATTCCTGCCAGATATAAAAACGATTATATCGTGGCTACCTGAGAAACGGCAAACGCTGCTTTTCTCGGCAACGATGCCCGGTGAAATCAAAAAACTTGCCGGATCGATCATGACCGATCCTTCATACGTAGAGATTGAGCGCTCCAAACCGAGTGAGTTGGTTGAACAACGAGCCTACCGTCTGCGAAGTAAACAGAAGGTTGATCTTGTGAAAAAGATTTTTGACGCCATCAAATGGGATTCTTGCATCATCTTTACTTCAACCAAAAAAGGGACGGACGAACTCCAGCGCCTGCTGAAACGCGAAGGAATAAAAGCCGCCAGTATTCACGGCGACAGGACACAGGATGAGCGCAACAAAGCGCTCCAGGCATTTAAAAACGGACAGGTTCCCGTGATCGTTGCTACCGATGTTCTGGCCAGAGGGATTGATATTAAGGAAGTATCGATGATTATTAATTACGATGTGCCGAATAACACCGATGATTATGTCCACAGAATCGGACGAACGGGGCGATATGATAAATCGGGAATCGCGGTAACCTTCGTTAGCAAACGCGACAGCCGGACCTTCTCCCAAATTGAGCGGATCAAAGGAAATTCTATAAAAACGATCGATCTGCCCTCAAACTTTAATGAAAAAAGTGACTTTAGCTGGGAAGGGGAGCTAAAAGAGAGCCGTTCGGACAGGAAATCCGACAAAAATAAAGCAAGAAGTTCCAGCTCTCAAAAAGGGGGGCGCTCCAAAGAGTCTGAATCAAAGACGTCCGGATCACAGAAAACGTCCGGTCGCGAAAATCAAACCAGAAGAGACAATCAGAATCAGGACCAGAAGCAGCCGCGAAAAGCACCGGCTTCAGGGAAATCACCGAATACCACGAAACAAAATGCTTCGTCTGAACGAACGAACCACAGAAGTCCAAAAAACGGGAAAGACGCGGATTCGCAACCCCGGAAGAAAAAAACCGAGGTGCACCAGAACAAACAGGATGAAAAAGAAAAACAAAAGATTGCCGAGCTGGATAAGGTGGCTATACCGCCGGCAATAGAAAAAGCGGCAAAACGAAATCAAAAGAGTCTCAAACCTGCAAAAGGAGTGTGGGGGATTATCAAAAGTTTTATTCCAAAAATTTGATTTGTAACAGTAACGTATGAAGCAAAGATTCTTTTCTGTATTCATATGGCTTGGAATTTGCCTTTTATTACTTCTGTGGCTTCCGCTTTTATTTGTCGTATACCTTGTTGATCGTGACCCGGTGAACTATCGAACCGGTAAGGTTTTTCGGAAACTTGGCCTTGTTATCTCCAGGGTCAATCCGAACTGGCATATCACAATCGAAGGGGAAACGGATATCGATGACCGGGCCCCGTATGTTGTGGTTAGTAATCACCTGTCGAACGCGGATATTCCGCTTATTTCAAATCTTCCGTGGGAGATGAAATGGGTGGCAAAAGCTGAACTTTTCAAAATTCCGATTGTGGGATGGATGATGAGGCTGGCAAATGATATCCCCGTAGATCGCAGCTCTACACTAAAAAAGGTGGGGGTATTCAAAAGGGTCAGGCACGTGTTGGATCACAACTGCTCAGTCATGTTTTTCCCGGAAGGGACGAGGTCAAGAAGCGGGCAGCTAAAAAAATATTCCAGTGGTGCATTCGCCCTTGCCATCGAAAAAGGGGTGCCTGTTCTGCCTCTTGTCATTGACGGAACGCAGGAGTGCTTGCCGAAAAAAACCTGGGTATTTACCAAGAATGTCTATATCAGGCTAAAAGTATTACGACCCGTTTCAACAAAACATCTGACAAAACAAGATATCTCAAGATTGATGGCAGATGTGCGGCAGAAACAGGCCGAACAACTTTCCCGGTGGAGGGGGCAAGAGCTGAGCAAGGTAGACGCTACGATTGCGTAGAATCAATTCCGTGGTGCCTGCTTTTGGGACTATTCTCAGATTCAGATGAAACGGTGGATGGGGAAGGCTTCTTTTGCAGAAAAAATTTCCATGCCAAAAAGCCGCCAATCAGAGAGAGGATTAGTGAAAGTATCGGGATAAAGAGCTCCTTTTCCATCACAAGATGGATCTGTCCGTACCGGAGCAGCACAAGCCACAGGAAAAATGCAATGGCCCCGACTTTTTTCTTTCTGTCGGAATAGGTTATGGTAAAAGCCGCCCCAAGAAAGCTTGAGACTAATGTTAACAGGCTGACCGAAAACCCGAGCAGTATACCTGGATAAATATCATATCGAAATAACATAACCGGTCCCCCGGTGGCTATCGATATAACGATTCTGATTAATGTATCAGCTGCCAATACAATGGCAATACCAATGAGACTCCCTGCAATACTCTTTATCATATTCTAAAAACTGTGCAGTAGATACGTTGTTGTTCTTGTTCAGTTCAATATAGGCAAAATAGTTCATTTCCTTATCATGGTTGATAATGTTTGGAGATGATGGACGGGTAAACACCGAGGCGATTATTCAGATGAGAAACCACAACTGTCCAAAACGTTAAAAAGAATTTGAAAGAAGTTAGAAAACCTGAATATGATCGGTTGTTCTTTTCGCAGATTATCGCTGAGTTTCACACAGATGTACGCAGATTATCTGCGAGAATAAGCGAATGTATCTGCGCAACTCTGCGATAAATAAGCAGGGGATTTATTTTTGTTTTATATAAATTTCGATTCCGAATAAACAGAAGCGAAGATTTTTGAGGAACTCACAAAATGTTTTGGACAGTTCTGATGAGAAACATAGAATTGGGGACTTACACTTGGGGACATCTTTCTTATCTTTGATGCCTTAGAATTTATAACAAAAAAAGAAGAAAAGAATTAATGGCAGATAACGACTATTTAAAGCCCGACGGGGAAATTAAACTAACAGATAAACAGCTGATGGAATCTCCCGAAATGGAAAAAATTGCGGCTGAAGTGATAGAACAGCATAAAATTGAACTTGGACCTGCAGATGTTGGCTATTTGCTTGTTTATCCAAATATTTCGAAACAGCGGGCTGCAAAATGCATGAAAGCTACCCGCGAGGTGAAACACTATTCCGGGAATGATTACCTGGTTGAAGTGTCGGGAGAATTGTGGGACATGCTGGATAATGACACGAAAAAAATGTTGTTATATCATCAGCTGCTGCATATTGATCCCGTTTTTAAAGCAAAAAATGAAGAGTGGAAAATGAAAATCCGCAAGCCGGACTTTTCTGACTTTTACGAAATAAATGACACATTCGGTAACGAATGGTATAAAACGATACAGGCCACGGTCTCTTCACTGTACGACCTGGACCCTCAGCAAGAGAGCAAGGTATCGATGTAGCATCAATGGGGTATCATAAACCGGTGGCTCACGATTATTTTACGGCCTTGCGATTACTGGCAAAAGATGAGCCGTGAACGGTAATTTGTTTTAGCTTTCCTAAAAATGTTGCAGGCTGCTCGAACGTAATCAATGTTTGGGCATGCCTCCGCATCATGTTGTTGACAGTGTGTATGTCCTCGAGGTCGAGGAAAACGTGCAAGCTGGACTGGCCGATTTTCTCAAGCAGATAGCGTTCGTGGGGTGTGGCATATCGTCTGACCGAATATGAAAAACCGGTGTAAACCCCGCCGAGCTGATCCCCGTTTCGGAACCAAACGGCTTTGGCTGAAGAGAAATTTTTAAATAGCCGGTCGATATGTTCAGATGTCTCCTCCAGTTCAGTGGTAACAACATCCCGCAAATCCACTTCAGTCAACTCATTTCCAAAGGTCTTTTTGATCTTCTCATAAAACTGTTTTTTTGCCGCCCTGTTTTCTCCCGCAAGCAAGGTTAGATAAGAGCCTTCGCCCTCGACAGAAGCCGGCAAGTTGTCCATGTACGAAGAGAGTTCGCTATCGGTATGCTTAAATGTCTGTAAAGTGTCTGATGTGCCCATAAACGAGAGTTGATCTGTTGAGAATAAGATACCATAAGGTACACAGTGCACACGACTTAATACAGTGAATCCTGTAAAACCTCAGGGTTGTGTGCGCTATCGGGGCCTAACCTAATCTTATGACTGTAAGATAGTTAGCACTACGTACCGGCAAGGACTTAAATTTCTCTACATTTGCCGGCTGCCGGGCGGCGATCAAGCGTTTATGTTTGTCGTCTCAAATGTCGATAACAGCTTCAGTTAGAACAACACTCTGCTTGAGAAAACCAACTCGCATCATATGTCAAAGTTTCGTTTAAAAGCTACATCCAAGGCCGGTAAGGCAATAAAGACCGAATTTGAAGCCGGTTCAAAAAAAGAAGCGAAAAGCAAGGTTGATAAACTTGTGCAGAAAAACGGCATTGTGGTACAGGCGCTTGAAAAAAAACAGACCTACCAATACAAAGCCCAGCGTCCGGGCAAAAAGAAAATCGCTGGTGAACAAGAAGCGTATAACAAAGAAGAACTTGAAAAAGCTCTTACCAATCTTGGGTACAACGTTCAGAGTATTAATAAAAAGCTTTTTGATTTTAAAGGAGGCGTACCCACCCAGGAAATTGTAACCTTTGTAAGTCTTTCTGCTGACCTACTTCGCCAGAAGCTCTCTTACGATGAAATTCTCGATCTGCTCTATGAGGATACGGAGAATAAAAAGATGAAAGAGGTCATAAAAGAGATTCAAAAAGATCTCAAAGATGGAAAAGAGGGAAGCGAAGTTTATGGCAAGCACGAAGATGTGTTCGGTAAATTTGCGGCCTACATGCTTGGTGTGGCGTCCACCTCGGGTAACATGGCGCTCGTGTTTGAAAGCACGGCAAAATTTCTGGAGCGGGATGCTGAATTTAAAAAGAACCTCCGCCGGTCGCTCTTAATGCCAACCGTCACTGTTCTGGCCGTCGTTGCCACGGTTCTTTTTTACGTGGGATATATTTTTCCGGCCACGGCTGAGCTTTTCCTGGAGTTTGATATCAAGCTTCCCCCAATGACGGCGGCAACCCTTGAGATGAGCTACTGGCTGCAGGACAACTGGATTATGCTGGTTCTTGCCCATGTGCTTCCCATCTCCCTGTTTGTATGGTACATAAAAACCCCGAAAGGTAAATTTATGCTGGATAAGTATATCATAAAAATACCGGTCATCGGGGATTTATTGCATAAAACGAGTATTGAGATCTTTGCACGTGTGTTTTATACGCTTTACAGCGGATCTGGGCAAAATATCGATGTCATCAGAGTGGCGGCCGAGGCATGCAGAAATACCTACATGGAGAAGCAGATAAAAGAAGTTGCCATCAAGATGATGCTGAAGGATGGAGCCGGTCTTGTGGAATCGATGGAGGAGACCGGTGTATTTTCCAATACGGCCATCAGCCGCTTCAGACTTGGGGCTGAATCCGGAGCGCTTCGTGAAAACGCCAAACAGCTGGCCGAATATTATGAAGTTCAAACCACCTACAAAATGGAGTCGGTGATTGATACCATCAACCTGTTTATCAACCTGTTTATCATGATAGCGCTCATTGCCATCACGGTTGTATCATCCGAGGCAGCCATCATTCAGCCGAATTCATGATGACCGGCAACATCAGCCCTCCATTAAGCCATCGATGTATGACTTTAGGACAGGTTGTCGCCACTGATGAGGCGCAGGTCGAGGTCTTTCTGGAGCCGGATTACGAGTCCAGCTTCCAGCCATCCGATACCGTCGAACTTGATGGAGAGCCGGGTGCATCGGCCGAGCTGACCTTGCGCATCAGCTCCGTTGACGGCTACAGTGGTAATGTATCCGTCTCCATGACCGATATTGACCCACGCCTCTCCACCGCCAACGGCGATATGATCGACTTCACGCTTAATCCACAGACCGTCTCGGTTCCCGAGGATGGCTCCGCCGATGTAACCGTCGGGCTACAGACGCTGCTTCCAATCCGCGAAGATAAAACCTACTTCGCCTCCGTACAGATGAATGATGAAAGTGGCAACGCCACCCAAGCCCAAAAAACCCGCACTTTCCAGATCGAGGTCGACGGCTTCTCTCCAAGAACTATAGAAGAATTCTAGTCGAATTCTTCTATAGTCCAGCACTTTACTCGGAAAGTGCTGTGGCTAACCCGGTTAAATAATTCCAAATCTCTAAGTGATGTACTACGTGTACGTTATATATAGCAATCAGCAGGACGAATTTTACTACGGAAAAACCACAGACCTAAAGCGTCGTCTAAAAGAGCACAACCAAAAGCGCCGTAATACTGCAACACAACAAGCTGCCGACTGGCAGCTTGTTTATTACGAGGCTTACCTCTCAAAACGGGATGCCAGCGAACGCGAACGACGTCTCAAAGATTACGGCGCTACTCGCGGCCACCTCAAGGATAGAATTACTCATTCCATAGATAAAGTGTAATTCTACCCAGCACTTTACTCGGAAAGTGCTGGGGTGCTGGGGCTAGAAAATGACAATTTATATATGTATATTAAAACCCCCGTACCGAATGTCTCGGTAGGGGGTTTTGAATTAGAATTAAGATTATTATTTACTTCAGATCAACCTCTTGCCACTCTCGTTCGCTCCAGTCGCTTCCTGCACCTTCAATTTCCATAATTACCACATCATCGAAATCTTTAAGCAGTGCTAACAGCTTGCCACGAGGAACATCCTCCGGCTGAAAAAGCCAGCGTTGATTGTATCCGCGAGTGGTCGGGTCACCTGCTTCCAGGAAAATAAGCTTATCGCTTCCGTCAGAAGCTGGCTCTCCTCGAATCTCCTTAGCGTGTATAGCGGTTACCTGCCAGTACCTGCCTTCAGAGAAGAAGGTGCGGTCGATCTCGGCAAACTCCGCCCAACCCCAATCATCCAGATTGCTGATGGTCACTATCTCCGTCTGGTTGATGTGGTTGAGGTTATCACGGTCTGGGCCGGTTGCGTATTCAAGCGCAAAGCCAGCTGCCTTATCCGGCTGCTTGACCTCAACAGCTACCGCCACATCCATGGCCACCTGCAGTGATGCTCTTACAGGAGGAACGTGCGGTTGTATCAGAAGGTACTTACGTTCGTCTTCTGCACCTGAGATAAGCCTAGTCTTATTATTTGAGTTAGCACCCAATGTTTGGCTCAGGCCGAACATAACCTCAGCATCATCCTCCGGATCATACTCTCCGGTCTTGTAGTTGCTACAGGCTAGCTCCTCATCTGCATCGGCAACGCCGTCGAAATCGTTATCAACGCCGTCACGGCAGGCTGGAACATGCGCAAGGGTTAGCTCGATCTCACTGTCGCTGTCAACTGCCAGCTTCATCGACCCCTCGGCCACATTCAGGTAGTGCTCGTCGCTGTACGGGTGACCCTCCTTCGGGACGTACACGGCACGAATCGCTACCTCGACTGGCTCAGGGCCTGCCGGGTACTCGACAGTGGTCGTGGTTCCTTCACGGATGTACGGATTTAGCTCGAAATCACCAAAATCACCGTCACGGCTCTCCAGGTTATCCACCC
Source organism: Bacteroidota bacterium (assembly GCA_009909035.1). Classification (GTDB taxonomy): domain Bacteria; phylum Bacteroidota; class Rhodothermia; order Balneolales; family Balneolaceae; genus SW132. Next base: position 15,709 of record JAAAOB010000129.1, on the reverse strand, counting down.
AGGTATTGTCACCAATTATGAGCCGGTACTCGGTGTTCTTGATGGCGGTCATTGATCTGACTTCCTTGTCAATCAGCTGATCAGTATATTCCACAATCTCCGGCGTAATACTGATCGATACGGTCTCCGGCTCCAGCCGAATCTCGACCGGCCCACCGCTGTCCAGGCCAACTCCTTCACAGCCATGCTTGAACCACTCGGCCCGGCCGCACAGCACCATCGTCTGGTTGCTGTAGGGCACAGTCACCGATCCCTCCGGACCCTCGCTGGCCAGCGAGTCGGCAATGTAGAGATCGGCTCCGGCAATTAGCTCATTGGCCTGGTCGACTATCGTGTAGTCGATCGTAACCTCATCCGTCAGGATAAAGGTCTCCTCACCATCGGTAGTAAACGGTACCGTCTGCACCACCGGCTGGTAACCATCCGCCTCGGCGCGGATATCAAGGTTGGTGCCCTTCTTTCGCTCGACCGGGTTCTCCAGCCGCTCGTCACTGTCATCATCATAAAACGTAGCGCTTGGTAGGGTACCTTCGTCCTCGCTCTGGGCAAGGAGTGCTATCGTTATCATTTCTGTTTCATTTCCCGGATCCGGCTCCGTTGTGTCACAGCTGGTGATGTAGAACAGTGCCAGAAGAGTTACAAGCCATATCAGTGAAGATCTATTTGCTATACTCATTTTGCTATCCCTGTCCGCTTTGTTGAAGTTGATATCCTGATTGCCCAAGCCATTTACATCGAACTCAATCATAAAATGTATAATTTTAATCAAAAGCGGAAACCAAATACCTGTTTCAGGCATTGATAGTCTATTGCGACAAATCATTGTAACAGACGTGCTCTTTTCTTATCTTTTGTGGCTCTGTTGCCGGCGATTGACCAGCGACTGTTTCCAATAATGGAATACAACCAAAGAAAAATAAATACATGAAGAAAGAATTCTATGAAATGACCTACATCCTGAACCCGGTTCTGGATGATGAACGGTTTGACGAGCTTGTGGCCTTCGTTCAAAAGCAGATCGAAGATAACGGCGGCCATCTGGTTGACACCGACGTGTGGGGATCCAGGCCGCTTGCCTATCCTATTGAAAAGAAAAATTCCGGTTATTACGTAAATATCCATTTCGAAGCACCGAACGCAGCTATCGAACCGGTTGAACGAAATATGAGAATTAATGACGACATTATGCGCTATTTAACGCTGAAGTACGATGCGAAAATGAAGCGCCATTATGAACTCAAGAAAAAAGGAGATCTGCCGGTCCTTTTTGAAGATCTGGAAGAAGAAAACACTGAAGACGATAATTAATAAATCCCACTGTCATGATTAACAATCCATCACATCCGAAAAAAGGACATTTAAAAACCAAAGATTGCAAGTTCACGAAAGCGGGTATTGAGTATATCGACTACAAGGATACCGACACCCTGCTTCGATTTATCAACGATCAGGGAAAAATTTTGCCCCGACGTGTAACAGGTAATAGTGCCGGGCACCAGCGGCAGCTCTCCACGGCTGTGAAACGAGCCCGATTTATGGCGCTGATTCCTTATGTAACTGAAAATCTAAGATAAACCGGAGCAACCGCATGAAACTGATTTTAAAAGAAGATGTAGAGAAACTTGGCTCCACAGGCGATCTTGTGGACGTGAAGCCTGGCTACGGCCGTAATTACCTCATTCCCCAGGCCAAAGCCGTCATGGCCACACCGGGAGCCATAAAAGAGTACGAAGCGCTTCAGCGTGAAGCTGAACTGCGTGCAGAATTAACGGTTGAAAAAGCCAAAGAGCTTGCTCAAAAACTGGAAACCACATCTGTCACCATTCCGGCCTCCGTTGGCGAAGATGATAAAATTCACGGAACAGTGACCAATATTGACGTAGCCAAAGCGCTTGAGGAGAGAGATATTCTTATTGACAGACGTAAAATTTCTATCGATCAGGATATCAATGCCCTTGGTGAATATACCGCTACTATCGACTTGCTTGGCGACTTAAATCCCCAGATAAAAATTTGGGTCGTTAAAGCCGAAGAAAGCGAATCGTAAGCACGTTTTGCAAATTTGAATTCTTAAAAAAGGTGGCTGAATGGCTGCCTTTTTTTGTTGTGGGCCAAATAGTACTAAACTCTCCAAGGGTTCCAAACCCTTGGAGGGTTTATGTTGAGTTGTAAAGCAGAAAAAAGGAATCTTGCTTTGAAATCTGGCAGCCTCCCTTTTCAAGACTAACGATCTACTGGTGCATTTGTAACATCGGGGCGGATAATATGTTTATAATCCTGCCTAATCCTTACATTGTGGCTCTTCTTTCATCCGCCAAATAGGATTGTTTATTACAAGAACACGTCACATAAAGCCGGTAGTTTGGATGGCTGCACTCACGATGCTGGCTACCGTACCCGCATATTCACAGACGGATGACCCGAACCGCATTAACATTGAACTTTCAACGGCGGATACCACACTCTTCCTCGGGTTTTTGATACAGCCCGAATCGGTTGAGGTGAAACGTGATGATGTGGCAATAGATCGCGATTGGTGGAGTTTTGCGTCAGAAACGGGCCGGTTGACGATTGCAATTCCCCCGCGTAGACTCCATGATTTCAATAAGCTCAATGTATTTTATGAACCGGCTCCATTTGCCATCAAACGGCAGATCCAGCGGAGGGAATTTGAGGAATATACCCAACCATCGGACACCCTCTCTGATGAAACGACGACAATCCGGCGGGAGATTCGGGGCAGTGACGACCTTTTTGGAGAGGCCGACATTTCGCAGAGCGGCAGCCTAACCCGGGGCTTTACGGTAGGAAACCGGCAGGATTTGGCACTCGACAGCGGGCTCCGGCTCGATTTAGATGGCAATATTACGGATGATATCTCCATTCTTGCATCGCTGACAGACCGATCCACACCCATCCAGCCGGACGGCACCACTCAAAATATACGCGAGTTCGACAGGGTGTTCATTCAGCTCCAGTCACCCGTTGGAGAGCTGGAGCTGGGCGACGTGGATCTTGTATATGACCGGAGCAGATTTGCAAAAATCACCCGCAGAGTGCAGGGTGCTGTTGGTACCGGACGCACACCTGTGGGAGAATTTGGCGGCGGGGCTTCCGTAACCCGTGGCCGATTCAGAACGCAGAGTTTCGATGGGACTGAAGGAGTTCAGGGACCGTACAGGCTTACAGGTGATGAGAACGAGGCGTTTATAATCGTAATTGCAGGGTCAGAAACGGTCTATATTGATGGCGTGGAGGTGAACAGAGGGGCCGAAAATGAGTATATCATCGACTATGGACTCGGGGAAATTCATTTCACAAACAACCTTGTTGTGACAGATGAAACCCGGATCGACGTGGAATTTCAATATATCACACAGGATTTCACACGAACGCTTTTTACAGCGGAAGGCCGGGAGGATGAATTGCTGGGTGGCCGACTGAGTGTCGGGGCAACCTATATCCGGGAAGCTGACAGCAAAAATCCCGCAACACAGCTCAATCTGTCTGACGAAGATATAGACCGGCTTCAGGGCATTGGGGATGCCCGGGATGATTTATTTGTGAGCGGGGCCGATTCCGTGGGGTTCCAGGAAGACGCAAATTTTGTGCGGTATGCCAAAGTGGATACCGTTTTGAATGGAGAGGAATTTGAGATATTTAAAAATCTACCGGGGGATCCATCGAACGTGTTTCGCGTCAGGTTCACGAATATCGGTGAAGGCGATGGTTCATACCGCAGGATAGGCGGAGCGGTAAACGGTATTCTCTATGAGTGGGTCGGCCCCGGTGAAGGGCGATACGAGCCGGTGGTCAGGCTGGAGGCGCCGCAGAGCCATCAGATGCTCTCACTGCAGTCAGATTTGGAGATATCCCGCAGCCTGAGCATCAAAGGGGAGTGGGCGGTGAGCGAGTTTGATCAAAACAGGTTTTCCTCTATTGATGACGATGATAACCTGGATCATGCGGTGAACGGCCAGATTGAACTCTCAGATATCGACACGCCGTTTGGCAGCTTAAAGGCGGGAGCAGAACAGAATGTTATTGGGAAACGATTTGAATTTTTTGACCGGCCAAGAGTCGTTGAATTTGACCGGCGCTGGAATATCGAGCGGTCAACAGATAACGAGCAAGAACGTAAAACAACAGCTTATGCCGAGTTGGTAAGCAGTGCAGGCTCATTTATGAGCATAAATGGCGGATTTCTGAACCGGAACCAGTTCGACGGCAGAAGGGGAGAAGTGGAATTTCAACTTTCAGAGACGGGATGGCCGGATATTTACACGATCACCAATTATGTTGAAAGCAGTGATAATCTTCTCAACCGCTCCGGCGACTGGTTTAAAAATCGTGGCCGAGTTGAAAACGAATTTCGCCTGCGATCTGTAAACATGACGCCATTTCTGCGATGGGAGACCGAACGGCGGAATCAGCGATCGGCAGCTGACAGTCTTCTCCCGGAATCTCTTCAGTTTTATGATGTGAATCCCGGCCTCAGGATCCGTATTTCAGATTTCTCCATAGAAGGAGGCCTTGGACTGCGAGTCAATCAACAGCCATTTCAGAATAGCCTCCGGGAAGAATCGGTAAGCCGGTCTCAGCGGTTCCGGCTTAGCTACCGGCCATCGGGTCGTATCAGCACGACCAACAGTGTACAGTTCAGGCAGAAAGATACGAACGAGCGGTTTATCGGCGAAACGACGACACCCCGAAACAGGAGCGTTCTTGTACGATCGGCTACGAATTATTCGCTGACAAATGACTTGCTGGATGGTGAACTGCTCTATGAAGCAAATACGGAGCGGCGCGCACTCCTGCAGGAGACCTATATCGAAGCGGGTCCGGAACTTGGACAGTTTGAATGGATCGATCAAAACGGGGACGGCGTACAGCAGGTGGACGAATTTTTTCCTGAAATAACGCCAAATGAAGGGATTTTTATCCGCCAGTTTGTGCCGGCAGATGACCTGCTGCCTGTTATCGATGTATCCCTGAGAAGCCGGAATGAATTGAAGCTGGGGAAATTAGTGGCAAACCTACGCTCCGGCGATAAAGGGAGGCTGGAGCACCTGGTGCTGAATTCCCTTTTTGAAATCCGGGAAACCAGCACGGAAGAGAATCTCAGTAAAGTCTATTTCCTGAACCCGTCGGTGCTCAGGGATAGTGAACGCTCGATCAGCGGGCAACAAATTGTACGCCAACGGCTCAGCTGGCGAAATGAATCTCGAACGGCTGAAGCAGCAGTAGTCGTAAATCAGAGCCGAAGCCTGACTCAGCGGGCGGCCGGCCTGCAAAGGCGTCTGAGTCAAAACGTCTCTTTTGAAGGGGAACTCCAGGTATCTGCTCCGGTTCGCCTGCTCTCAGCTTTCAGGACTATTCGCTCCGAAAATAGAAACAGCCGCTTCTCTTCAAGGAATTATGATATCTCAGGGTATGAAATTGAACCCGGCGTCAGTCTCTTTTTCAATCGGTCAGCACAGACTGAACTGCACTCAAGAATTGGGGTAAAAAAAAATAGAGACGGTGGCCAAGAGACATCGGCACGGAGCTACTCTATTGAGAGCAGGACACAACTTTTTCTTTTTGATCGTATCCAGAATCGGTTTCGGCTTCGGATAGCCCGAAATACGATTGATGGTCCGGCATCCGGGCAAGCCGAATTTGAGCTGACGGATGGAGTTGGAGAAGGAACCAATGTATTATGGGGAGTAAATAGTGACTATCGTGCCACATCCCTTCTCCGGCTCTCCCTGCAGTACAACGGCCGTACAACAACAGAAAATCAAATAATTCAGACATTACGTTTGGTAGTTAGTGCTGTCTTCTAATATATTGTGGTGCAATACAATTACGTACATGCAGTATAAATTGAGTGATTTGCCATATAGCGTGTAATTTTTATAAAAAAATTATACAATTACGGTACAGCGATATTGCATTCGGACGATCTTTTTGTTTGATTGATTATTATTCGTATTAAACAAGTCACAACAATTGCTTGCGCATCGATACAATTGTTTCAATTAATGATAAAACCTTTAGTTCATTTTGACATTTAGTTCCAAATGATCTATCATTTTGCTTTAAATTAAGCCCAAAACCAAAACATAACGCGGAGTAACCTTATGACTTCACTTTTAGCTCAGTCTGTTCTTCAAATGGGAGCGGATCTCGGATACATTTTCCTACAGGCAGGATCTGATGCTGGCTTCTTCAACGTATTAGTAGAAAAATTCAACGAAGGTGAGGCATGGATGTGGCCAGTGCTGATTGCTCTTATTTTGGGCCTTGCCATTTTCCTTGAACGAGTGATTACACTTAACCTGGCAGATATTAACACACGGAAGTTTATTCTCGATGTACAACAGGCCCTGCAGGACGGCGGCATCCCCGCTGCTCAAGAACTTTGTGCAGAAACACGCGGTCCCATCGCCTCTGTATTTCAGGCAGGACTGATGCGGGCTGATGAAGGTGTAGAAGCTGCTGAAAAAGCAATTACAACCTACGGGTCCATTGAAATGAGTTTCCTGGAACGAGGCCTTGTGTGGCTTGCACTGTTTATTGCCATTGCTCCTCTGCTTGGATTCCTTGGTACTGTTGTGGGTATGATCGAAGCGTTCGATGCAATTGAAGCCGCAGCAGATATTTCGCCAAGTCTTGTTGCCCGGGGTATTAAAATTGCACTCCTTACCACGGCTGCGGGTCTCTTGGCCGGTATTATTCTGCAGGTCGGATATAACTACTGTGTATCCAAGATCGACCGGATTATAGCCGATATGGAAGAGAGCTCTATTACATTAATAGACTCCATTATATTGATGAAGGAAGGAAAGCAAATAGTTCCCGAAGATCAGGCGACCGACGACGATAACGCGTAAATAAAAATCTCAACGTAACCAACAGAGGTAAACTAATGGTTGATACTATAGCAATAGGACTTGGATTGGGATTGATCGTAATCGGGGCTCTGACCGCGATTGGATATGGGTTGCGCAACGTCTCGCAAGGCAGGGCGAGTCTCAAAAAAGTGAGTGTTATGCTTGTACCGTTCATCATATTCGGAGTATCCTACGCCGTGATGGGCGGCTTCGATACAGCTGCCATGCTCACGCTTGTGATTATGATGTCACTGATGATTCTCTCTATCGTGATATCAAGCACAAAAAGAACATTTAACTTATAAGAAATGCTGAATAAAGAACAACGTAGAGAAGAACCGGAAATCAATGGTTCGTCGCTTGCAGATATCGCATTTCTTCTGCTGATATTCTTTCTCGTGGTGACGACGATCAACGTAGACGCAGGTATTGGATTGGTGCTTCCACCTATTCCTGATGAAAACGTTGAGCCGCCACCTGTTAAAGATCGGAACTTGCTGAATATCCTTGTGAATGCACAAGGCATGGTACTTCTTGATGAAGAACCCGCAGCAGTTTCTGAAGTACGTGAGCGTGTGAAGGAATTTGTTGACAATCCCAACAATGATCCCAATCTGTCGGAATCACCTGATGATGCTATTGTTTCGATTAAGACGGACAGGCGCACCCCGTACAATGTCTACGTCGACATGCTTGATGAAGTGATGGGCGCCTATGCCGAATTGCGGAATCAGGCTTCTCAGGAGCGGTATGGTGTTCCATATTCAGCCCTGGATGATGACAGCGTGGAGCAGGATCAGATTCAGGAACTGTTTCCAAAGAAAATTTCAATTGCAGAACCAGACGAGGGTTAACCATGGGAAAATTCAAGAAGAAACAGGCCAAAACCAAGCAAGCAGTCCCAACGTCGGCTATGCCCGATGTTGTGTTCATGCTGCTCATTTTCTTTATGGTTACGACCGTACTCCGGGAAGTTGAGCTTAAGGTTCAGATCGAGTATGCAGAAGCCGAAAATATTGAAAAGATCGAGCAGAAGCGCCTCGTAAGCTACATCTACGTAGGCCCGGAGCGTTTAGGCGGTGATCGCCTGGGTGAAACACGTGTTCAGATTGATGATACACTGATTGACGATATGGGTGCCGTCAGGAATATCATGTATGATAAACTGATGGAAGAGCCCCGCCTGATTGTATCACTGCGTGTAGACCAGGATTCTGAATTTGGCATTATTACCGATGTCCAGCAAGAACTTAGGCACGCAGGAACACTGCGGATTAACTACTCCACACTGCGCGAAATCTAATCTAAACTATTTTTTTGTCTGCAGCGGATCTGACAAACCGCTCTTACTATTAATACTATTCCCCAAAGGCATCTACACTCTGTGTATATGCCTTTTTAATTTTTAGGTGCATACTGAATGAATAAAAAAGCGTTTACCTCGATTCAATCTCTTGGCTTTGAAAAATTTATTGAAAAGTTAAGGGCTTTCAGGGGGGAGAGAAGTGAAGAAGCTGAAGATGTTCAGAACGATGATTCGTCTGTATTTGAAATTTTGGGCGACCAGAAGGTGTTGAATTCGTCCAAAATTTTTGTTGAGGGCATCCATTTTGATCTTACCTATACTCCATTCCATCATCTTGGTTTTAAAGTTGTGACGTCTGCCGTGAGCGGTATTTTTGCCATGAATGGATCACCGGGCCAGGTGATGGTAAACCTTGCGGTTCCAAACCGGTATTCTGTTGAGATGATGGAAAACCTCTATGAAGGAATGGATGCTGCCTGTAAAGAGTATGGAGCCGAACTCGTGGTGGGAGATACAACGGCATCACACCAGGTGCTCGCACTTTCAGTTACGGCAATCGGCAGCTGCAGCCAAAAAGAAATAACAACGCGCTCTGGTGCAAAAGAGGATCAAATTATTTGCGTAACGGGCGAACTTGGGGCGGCCATGGCGGGTTTAAGAATTCTTTTAAGGGAGAAGAGCGCATGGAAAGAAACAGGTGAGGATCACTTTCAACCAGACCTGGAAAAATATGAATATGTGGTCCAGCGCCAGCTTGTCCCTCATGCCAGGCAGGATGTGCTGGAGGGATTCAGAAAAGCATCGGTGCAGCCCACGTCTATGACAGATGTGACAGGGGGGATCATAAACGACCTGAAGCGGGTTGGAAAATCGTCTCAAAAGGGTATCGAAATTTATTCTCCGGCCCTCCCAATTTCGTTTGAAGTACGCAATGTTGCCGATGAAATGCAGGAGGATGTTGATAAATATGCATTTTATGGAGGTGAAGATTACGAACTTCTGTTTACACTGCAAGAAGAGGATGTAGAAAAATTAAAAGCCGAATTTGAGGATTTTTCAGTTATCGGAAAAATAGTCGATAAGAAAAAGCAGCTCATTATTAACACCGGGGAGGATAAAACCATTAAAGTTGAACTTTTTGAAACATAATCACTGCTGAAAAACGTTATCTTTCCATCTAATCAATCTAATGAACGAATACAGTCACATTTAATATTTGGTTTGTAAAAAATTTGAATCATAGTTCAAATAATTCAGTTCATCAGGTTTCAACACTATATTTACAGATTCAATCTTTCTTCAATGCTTTTTTCTGATCAAAAAGCATTATCTTTAAGGCTGCAAAGATATTTAAATACTTTAGATGACTAAAAAACCGACACAAAAAAAATCTTCCCAAAACGGGCCTGGTAAAAAAGAGAAGAAAAAGGGACCGAAATTTCCGTATTGGATTTACGCGGTTCTGTTTCTTGTTCTCATTGGGTTTAATTTCCTGGTTGCCCCCGGTAATAGTGCCGAACGTATTAAGTACAGCGAATTCCTTGAATACGTGCAGAATGGGTATGTAAAAGAGATCCTCATCATCAATAACACCAACATTGAGGGTGAATATTCCGAAAAAGCTATTGAGGAAGGAATAGCCGAGATGCCCGAAGCAGATGACAGCCGCTGGACGTCATCAGACTCAACAGAGCCAACATTTCGAACCACGATGCTCGAGGGAGACGATGTACGTGCGATGTTTGACGAAAACGATATTGTATATGATGTCCGAATGGAAGAGGACTGGTGGAGCGGCATATTAATCTGGCTTATTCCGATTGCCCTTATTATCGCATTCTGGGTGTTTATTTTCAAAAGAATGAATCCCGGCCAGCAGGTGATGAATATTGGCAAAAACAAGGCTTCACTCTATGACAAGCAGACAGAAAGCAAGGTGTCATTCGAAGATGTTGCCGGGCTGGAAGAGGCGAAAACCGAAGTTGAGGAAGTTGTTGAGTTTTTAAGCAACCCAAAAAAATTCACGAACCTGGGCGGCAGTTTACCAAAAGGTGTACTTCTTGTAGGCCCTCCCGGCACCGGGAAGACGCTTCTTGCCAAGGCAACAGCCGGTGAAGCAGATGTTCCCTTTTTCTCATTAAGCGGCTCCGATTTTGTGGAAATGTTTGTCGGGGTGGGGGCGGCTCGTGTCCGTGACCTGTTTAAACAGGCAAAGGAAAAAGCTCCCTGTATTGTATTTATTGATGAAATTGACTCTATTGGCCGTACAAGGGGCGGCGGCATGCAGATGAGTTCAAATGATGAGCGTGAGAATACGCTCAACCAGCTTCTTAGTGAAATGGACGGTTTTAATTCTGATAACGGCGTCATCATTATGGCGGCAACCAACCGTCCGGATGTACTCGACTCCGCCCTGCTCAGGCCGGGCCGGTTCGATCGGCAGATTTTGATCGATAAACCGGATCTGAAAGGCAGGATGCAGGTGCTGGAAGTACATGCCAAAAAGCTGAAACTATCGGATGATATCGATCTGAAAGTACTTGCATCTCAAACACCCGGATTTGCCGGAGCCGAGCTTGCCAACCTTTGCAATGAGGCGGCACTGATGGCCGCCCGAAGGGATAAAAAGTCGGTGGAAATGATTGATTTCCAGGACGCTATCGAGCGTGTGGTTGCTGGCCTTGAAAAGAAAAATAAATTGATTAATCCCCATGAACGAAAAATCGTGGCCTACCACGAAGCCGGTCACGCAATCGTGGGGTGGTACCTGGAGCACACAGACACGGTATTGAAAGTCAGTATTGTGCCCAGGGGCCTCGCTGCACTGGGATATACGCTACAAACGCCGCTTGAAGACCGCTTTCTGATGACAACAGAGGAGTTGAATGACAAAATCTGTGCACTCCTTGGCGGACGCGTTGCCGAAGAGATTATTTTTGGAAGGATTTCTACCGGTGCCCAGAACGACCTGGAACGAATCACAACGATGGCGTTTGCTATGGTGGCTGAGTACGGAATGAGTGAGGAACTTGGGTACCTCTCCCTTAAAGACTCGAATAACCCAAATAACAGCTACGGTTTCAATAAAAAATACTCTGAAGAGACTGCACAGCGAATTGACCAGGCGATCCAGCAGATCATCAAAGTCAATTACAAGAGAACATTCGACTTGCTTACTAAACACAAAAGCAAGCTTGAAAAAATGGCGTCAACGCTTCTCGATAAAGAGGTTATCAATCATAACGACATACGCGACTTGCTGGGTGACCGGCCAAAGGGGAACTACCCGGAAGGCATATTTGATGAGAACGGCGACGGTTCCGACGGCACTGCCAAGAAAGCTGAATTGAGCAGCCAGATAACAAATCTTGAAAAACCCAACCACCGATCGTCCGAAACCGAAGAATCAGACTCTGAAAATGATACAACATCCAAAAAAGAGTCAACGGAATCGCAAAAAAGTAACGGTTCAAGCCAGTTGAATTTGATACCGGATAGCGAGGGGGAAGAGACGGATAAAAAACCCGAGTAGAAAGTAGGTTGCCGCCAGGTATTGAAAAATGATTTCAAAGCAAGCAGATAGTTAGAACTGCTTGCTTTTTTTATGGTAAAAAATCATTAAACAGGTGATCTGCCTGACCAAAGCAGTCAACCTGCATGCGGTTTTTGAATGATCATTGGATTCGTTTCCGGACCATCAGCAACAGAAAGGGGGGAAGTGCGATGCTTGTCCGACAGCACAGCTGGTGATCCGCCATGAACTCACCCGAGAGATGCTATAAGAATTACTTTCAAGCAAAACTGCATCTAAAGAACCAAGATTCCTCTCATTTTCAAGAGGCCCGGTTATTTTGACCTGCCCCTTAAATTCAAGCTCTTACCTAAAAATTTTAACCGATCTCCGATTAATTGCCATCATATTTAGCAATTTCCTGAAGAAGGGGACTTCGGAATCGTCATCCTCTTTAACGTCAATTTTCTGTGGCTTACGATAATACCTTTCTGACTCTGTACCGGTGCAATTTGGTAAAAATGGTAAACGTATAAGTTTAATAAAATCAGTAATATAAAAATCAGTTAACATTCAGTTAACATAAAGCGAACAATTTGATAATCTAAAAGAAACAGTATTGAAACATTGTCCCTGTAGTTTCCTGACCAGCACACAAAACAAGGATAACTAAACTTTAAGGACAGTGAAAAATACAACTATAATCGTAACATTTTTGATAGCGGCATTTGTTGCTATCACTTCAGCTGATGTTTCTCAGCTACATGCACAGCCGGTCGATTCTGACGGTGAACAAATCGTTGGTACTGTGGTAGATGCCACGAATGGCGAACCTTTAATAAGCGCCACAATTTACGTCAGGGAAACCGAGCAGGGAGCCGTTACCGACTTAGACGGTAATTTTACCATCCGAAATATATCCCCCGGCACGTATACTCTTCAAATCAGCTATGTCTCCTACGCTTCGAAAACAATTACGGATGTAGAAGTTAAGGAAGGGGAGACATTACGCCTGGATATATCCCTTGAGCCCGCCTCCACAGAACTGGAGGATGTTGTTGTAACTGCAGACGCCATTCTGGATAACGAAGCCGGTTTGCTTCGCCAGCGTCAAAAGTCCATCTCGTTTAGCGATGCGATATCCGCTGAAAGTATATCGAGCAGTGGCGCCGGAGATGCTGCTGCGGCAATGAAAAAAGTCGTAGGAGCTTCTGTTGTGGAAGGAAAATACGTCTTTATTCGAGGTCTGGGTGATCGTTATACCGGCACTCAACTCAACGGTGCAAACTTGCCAAGTGCCGATCCGAACCGGAAATCTTTCCAAATGGATCTGTTTCCAAGTAACCTCATCGAAAATATTACGACTTCAAAAACCTTTACACCGGATAAACCGGGCAATTTCAGTGGCGGGTTAGTCAACGTGACGACAAAAGATTTTCCTGAAGGACTGAACTTCAATCTGTCATATTCTACTGAAATCAACACCCAGTCGAGCTTTAATAACATTTTGCTTGGAAATTCCAGTGGCACGGATATTTTGGGTTTTGATAATGGCAGAAGAGAGATGCCCGGAGTTTTAAGGGAGATTATTAATAATCCGGAGAAGAGCATACCCGGGCGATTAGATGCAAGAAGAGATGCAGAGCTTGCACAGACGCTTGACGAGGTCAGCCGTTCGTTTAATAATGAAATGGAGGCTGGCGACGAATTTGTGCCTATGAACCAGAGTTTGTCATTCTCTGTAGGTGATTTGCTCCAGGTTGGCGGAAACGATTTTGGATACAATGCCAGCATTAATTATTCGCAATCCTATACAGCATACAGCAACGGTAAACAGGCAAGATTTGAATTGAGTGGTAACGACCCGAATGCAGCTGGTGACTTAACGCCGGAATTGGATTTAGTTGATTCTAAAGGTGTGCAGAACGTTGACGTGGGTGGATTGCTTAACCTCTCATACAAGCTGAGTAATAATCATCGTATATCATCTACACTTATACGAACGCAGAGTGGAAGTAATGAAGGACGATTCCTGGCAGGGAGCAATCCCGAGGAAATTGGTTCCACGAGACCTATTTTTCAATCAAGAACGATCCGGTATGTGGAGCGAAGCTTATCGTCTGCTCAGCTAAAAGGGAAAAGTCACTTTCCGAATGTACTGAACGCCACGGTTGAATGGGGAGGATCAATCAGCCGAAATACCCAGGAGGAGCCCGATGCCAGGTTTTTCCAAAGTGAGCTCCGTATTAATGAATTTCCAAATGGCGTGGTTGATACCACCTACCAGGTAAACTCAAGCGGAGGCAGAATTCCACCCATTCGGTTCTTCAGGGATTTAGAAGAAGACGCTCAAAATTTAAATGTTGATGTCTCCATACCGTTTAATACTCATACGAACCAAAAAGGGAATGTTAAGTTTGGCGGTAGTATCAATAGTACCTCCAGAACATTCAGAGAATTCAGGTTCGAGTATGAACTTGCCAGCCTGGATGTAACCAATTTTGGAGAGGTAAAAGGCAACGCAAGTGAATTTTTTGAAACTGTTGGCATCGTAGGAACCTCGGATAATGGCCAGCCTCTGCTGGGGCATACGATTGCAAACAGAACGGAGTTGAGAAACAATTACGATGCAGAAAGTGATATTAATGCCGTATATGGAATGCTGGAACTTCCGTTGATCAACAGGCTGAAGTTTATTGGAGGGGCAAGGCTTGAGCAGACCAATATCAAGACGGTGAGCCAGGATACAACCTCCCCGGTAGGAGAGCTAGATAATCTGGATCTTCTCCCCTCCCTGAACCTGATTTACACCTTGTCAGATGACATGAATGTAAGAGCAGCGTTCACGAAGACTCTGGCTCGTCCCACATTCAGAGAGCTTGCACCCTACACATCGTTTAATTTTATTGGAGACTTTCTATTCCAGGGGAGTGCAGATCTGAAACGAACACTCGTATCCAATTACGATGTGAGGTGGGAGTGGTTTATGAGCCCCGGAGAGGTTCTGGCCGTGAGTGGTTTTTACAAAGATTTTGAGAATCCTCTGGAGCGGGCGATAGACATTTCTCTGGGCAATAACGTAATCTCGATTCAGAATGTGGATCAGGCGACTGTCTACGGCCTTGAGTTTGAATTAAGAAAACAGTTAGGGTTTATTTCTGAGGCTTTTGAGCCATTCATGGTCTCTACAAACTTATCACTTATACAATCTGAAGTAGACATTCCGCGAATCGAGCTCTTTGAAAGGCTGAACCTGAATGATGAAATGTCTCAATCTGTGCAGGATTCTACGATTGCTGCTGCTCCTGACAGACTCAAAACGCGCGAGTTAAATGGGCAATCTCCCTACACGTTTAATTTGGATGTTAGCTATCAAAACCCGGGTATCGGCTTTAACGCGGCCCTAAACTGGAATAAATTTGGCGATCGCCTGGAGACCGTCAGAAGAGGCCTGAACCCCAATATTTACGAACGGAGCTACAGTACTCTTAATCTCGTAATGAGCAAAAATCTCGGGTCACGCTTTAACTTAAATGTAAGTGCTGAAAATATTCTGAATCCGGATGTAGAAACATCGCAAGAATTGAACGGAATTGATTTTGTGAATACCTCAAATAAGGTAGGCCGAAGATTCAAAATTGGTATCAGTTACGGAATAAATTGAGTTTCAAGTAATTGAAATTACACCACTTTACCTCGAACCCAAAACCATAACAAATAATAAATCAATCATGCGAAAACGACTACAGTTATTAGCCTTGATTATGCTATTGCCCTTCATGGCACTGCATGCTCAAGTTACAGTAAGCGGTACTATTACGACCGATACAGAGTGGACCTCCGATAACGAGTACGTCCTCGACGGCGTGGTCTTTGTGGCGTCCGGCGCCCGGCTGTTTATAGAGGCCGGTACGGTCATCAAAGGAGAAGACGGAGACGGCAACTCAGCCTCAGCGCTGGTGGTCTCCCGCGGCGGACAGATATTTGCCGAAGGAACCCCGGTCAACCCGATTA
>JAAAOB010000005.1 GCA_009909035.1 Bacteroidota bacterium | reverse complement strand
GAGGCCCGTTTCCTTCAACCAGTCAGCCCCAACTCGCCGACGCCATCTCATGTTGCCATAAACTCATGCTGCAATAAAATTTGGAACATATCTGCCAAGCTTCCCTCCGGGAATCTTCCATCCCATCATCCAGGTTCTCTCCATTTCGCTGTCGATATTCAGCTTGCTCAAAAACGGCCGGCTGGACATTCTGTTCTCAAGAATCTGTGACAGCCTGTGGGGTTCCAGGCCGGCCGCCTGGGCATGTGTCGAGTCATCCATCCTGCGGTACGCCGTCAACCGCCTGGACACCAGACAGTTGTGGAACAGCTGGTACACGGTCATCCTGCTCATCATGGCACTGGGGCAGTGGGCGAACTTCACCGTTTCTCTCACATGATCCGACAGATCCTTTCGAAACTGCCGGTCGGCATAATTCACCGGGAACAGCGGGTTGGCATTGTTTCTCGGCAGCTTGGAGGAAATTGCCACATGAAGGATCTTTCCGGCAAACCCATCAATCTCTTCCATCGCCCGGGGATAATCCCGATGCTTGTCGGTAAAGAGAGTCCTGTTCCAGTCTTTTTCTCCCAATTTCTGTTTCAGGCAGGTAAAAAGATGCTCAAGAATGTGTTGTACGCTCCGTTTTGTCTCCTCCGGGTGGGCTTTTGCCGTTTTCTCCAGCTCAATCTGGCGGAGTTTCTGCTTCTCCGTCTTGGCTCCTTTTCGACGTAACCCGGAATATCCAAGAGAATACAGAAATTCTGACTCGCTGCCGGCCACAATGTTGATATTATTGGGATAAAACTGGGAAACCGAGAACGATTCAAAGCCGTCCATGACCCCCCTGTGTCAACATAGATTTCGCCTGGAGTAAAGCTGAATCATCATACTCCAGAGTACGAGATTTATGGAGATTCCATGCGGTATGGAAGAGCAATTAAAGAGTCAGTTCTCAAGAGGGTGTTGCCTCCGAGTGCTGAAAGTATACGGTCTGTCAGTATCGATGTCGGGATTGCCCAGCAGACAATTCGCAACTGGATGGCAAAGAGCGATCAAGGTATACTCGGTGATGATGTTCAGCTTGGGCCCCGGCAACTGGGGGCCTCGGAAAAGTTCGCACTCATTCTAGAAGCCGCCAGTCTCAAAGAAGAAGATCGCGGCACCTGGATTCGGGAAAAAGGATTACACTCTGAGCATTTACAATTATGGCAACAGGAGCTCAGAGAAACCATGACTGATAAAAACAATAAAGACAAGCAAAGCCTTAAGGATGCCAAGAAGCGCATTAAGAAACTGGAAAAAGAGCTGAACCGAAAAGATAAAGCATTAGCCGAGATGGCGGCACTAGTCACCCTGAAAAAAAAACTCCATCAAATCTTGGAGGACGACCAGGACGATTAATCTCTCAGCAGATGAAAGAAGTAGTCATCGCAGCCATAGACAACGCCGTGAGTGCCGGTGCCAGGCAAAATAAAGCATGTGAAATGGTAGGTATTTCACCCCGCACCCTGCAAAACTGGCGCTCCGGTGGCACTGAAGATAAACGCAAGGGTGCTGCCAAGAATGTAGTGCGGAAGCTTACCGATGATGAAAGGGAGCAGATTCACAGCCTGTGTACGAGCGATAGATTCAAAGATATGACTCCGCATGAGATCGTCGCAACTCTCGCCCAGGAGGGCAGTTACTTGGCATCTGAGAGCACAATGTACCGGGTCCTTCGAGCACGAAATATGATACACCACCGAAGTAACACCCGACCGAAGCGGATGGTAAGCAAACCGCCGCAGGTAGTCGCCACAGGCCCTAATCAGGTATTCAGCTGGGACATTACATGGCTACATACATCAGTTCGAGGGATATTCCTGTTCGCCTACGTCATCATCGATATTTTCGACCGATCTATAGTCGGATGGGAAGTGCATGATCGAGAGGATGAGCAGCTTGCCCGGGATCTGTTTGCGCAGCTTTCGAAGCGGCTCAATCTAAAGGGTGCTCATTTACATTCGGATAATGGAAATCCGATGAAAGGGCTGAGTCTGCTGGGGCTATTATACACCCTGGGAGTTTCAAACTCTTACAGCCGCCCGAGGGTAAGCAATGATAATCCATTTATTGAAACCTTTTTCAAAACGCTGAAATACAGCACCAAATACCCGGGCCGCTTTGAGGACATTCATCAAGCCAGAAACTGGTTCGCCGCATTTGTACACTGGTACAACATGCAGCATCTTCACTCAGCACTGGGTTATGTAACGCCGGCACAACGACGGGCCGGTGAAGATGATATACTGTTCCAGAAAAGAAATCAGACCATGAAAGAGGCCCGGGCTCGGTATCCGGAACGATGGGGAAATAGATCCCCCCGTACCTGGAAAGTAAATCACACGGTGATCCTGAACCCCGATCATAAAGACAGAGTGAATGAACAACCAGCTGAAAAGGTAGGTTGATTTATTTCAAAGAACACGAAATCTATGTTGACATATTCCGTGACCAGATCTTCGTTGAAATTCAGATTCGCCATGATATCCGAGTGTACGGCGATGGCGGCCCGGGCCAGGCGCTCGAAACGGTTGAGAATTACATCCACCGAATGTCCGGTGAAGCGGGTAATATCCCAGAGACCGGAACCGCTGCACAGTCCGGCGATGAGGCGGCTGTAATCGACCCGCTTTTTCACGTAATAATCGATGGAGAAGGTGGTGTGACCGAAGGTTTTTCCGCATTCCCGGCAGCGGAAACGGGGCATACCGAAATTGATTTTGCTGCAGTAGCGGCCATGGATGTAATACCAGTTGGGGATCAGCTCGCTTTCATCAAAGTAGATGCAGCTGGGATTGGGGCAATGGGGAAGAAGTGGATTCATTGAGTCCTCCGGTTAGGTGGTGTTTCCTAGCTAACCGAAGAATTCAGCGTTTTGATTGACTTCCACATTGTTTGGGGCGCTTTTTATGCTGTACAGAAAGCGGTAGGTTTGGTATAAGGCAGAATCAACCATTGCACTAGGACCAAAACACATGCCTCGTACATCCGCGAACGTTAAC
>JAAAOB010000115.1 GCA_009909035.1 Bacteroidota bacterium | reverse complement strand
CTTTATCAATGAAAAGCTGCAGGAAAAATTCGACGATATTGAAATCGGTCCGGAGGATATCGATGAGTTCATCGGCATGGAATCAGCCCGGCACGGTGTCCCTGTAGACCAGATGAAGAGCTACTACGCTCAAAACCCAAACCAGCTCGAAAGCCTTCGAAACAGCATTCGCGAAAATAAAGTTTTTGAAAAATTAAATGATGCTGTTACTATAAATGAACTCTCAAAAGACGAATTTCGTAAGAAGAGAGAAGAACAGTCGAAAGAACAAGAATCGTAATTCACTAAAAAATCCAGGCAGATCGTGGAACAACCAATCTTAGAAATACCAAGTATGGGCGACATCCAACAAGTTCAAAACAATCTCGTTCCGATGGTGGTTGAAACCACAAGCAGGGGCGAACGTGCGTACGACATTTACTCGCGCCTGCTGAAGGACCGTATTGTGATCTTAGGCACCCCGGTTAATGATACCGTTGCGAGCACAATTGTGGCGCAGCTCCTTTTCCTGGAATCGCAGGACCCTGAAAAGGATATCAACCTCTATATCAACAGCCCGGGCGGTGTTGTATCGGCCGGACTCGCCATTTATGACACAATCCAGTATTTGAAGTGCGACGTGGCGACGACATGCGTGGGAATGGCGGCATCAATGGGTGCTGTGCTGCTTACCGCCGGAACAAAAGGAAAACGAAACGCCCTGCCGCACGCACGTGTCATGATTCATCAGCCACTGGGCGGAGTACAGGGGCAGGCCAGCGACATCGAAATTGAAGCCGCCGAAATACTGCGTATCAAAAAAGAGCTGACCGGGATTCTGGCCGAGCATTCAGGACAGTCTCATGAAAAGGTGACCGAAGATTCGGACCGGAACAAATGGATGTCTGCCGATGATGCGGTTGCATATGGTCTGATTGATAATGTTATGAGACGAGACAAATCAGCCGATAAGAAATAATTTAGGAGAACAAGCGGACTGTTTATGAGTAAGAAGAAAGATGGCGATCAGGTACACTGTTCCTTTTGCGGCCGATCGAGCAAAGAAGTAGATTCGATGGTGGCAGGCCCCGAAGTATTTATTTGCAACCACTGTGTTGATGATGCTTCAGGTATAATAGAGAGTGATCTCTCGTCTCTATCCAAGCGGAGAGACCGGCAGTACCAGCCCATGCTGAAGCCAATAGAGATAAAAGCGAAGCTCGATGAGTACGTGATAGGCCAGGAAGGGGCAAAAAAAGCACTCTCGGTGGCGGTCTATAACCACTACAAGCGTATTTCCGGCTCAAATTCCCTAAGCGGCGACGATACAAAGATTGAAAAAAGTAACATTGCCCTCATGGGGCCCACAGGTGTGGGAAAAACACTGCTCGCCCGAACGCTGGCGCAAGTAATTGACGTGCCGTTTACCATAGCCGACGCTACAGTGCTCACCGAAGCCGGGTATGTAGGCGAAGATGTGGAAAGTATTTTAAGTAATCTTCTGCAATCCGCCGACTACGATGTTGACCGGGCGCGCCGGGGTATTATCTACATTGACGAAATTGATAAAGTATCGCGAAAAAGCGATAACCCATCCATTACCCGTGATGTTTCCGGCGAGGGTGTTCAGCAGGCGCTCCTTAAAATTCTGGAAGGGACAACGGCCAATATCCCCCCCAAAGGAGGCAGGAAACATCCCGAGCAGAGCTTTATTCAGCTCGACACCTCGGAAATTCTGTTTATTTGCGGCGGAGCATTTAGCGGGCTTGAAGAGGTTATAGCCCAGCGGTTGTCGGTTAGTTCCATGGGATTTCAGTCTGACGACCAGGTGAAATTTGATAAAAATGATCCCGATATTTTTACCCGGGTTGAACCGGAAGATCTTCAAAAATTCGGCCTGATCCCTGAACTAATCGGCCGAATTCCGATCATTTGCGGACTCGAGCAACTCTCAGATGAAGCGATGATTGAGATATTGCTGAAGCCCAGGAATGCCATCACCAAGCAGTATAAAAAACTGTTCAAAATGGAGGATGTGGAGCTGGAGTTTGAAGAAGATGCCCTGAAAGCTGTTGTTGACCGGGCCAGGGAGCGCAAAACCGGGGCTCGTGGCCTTCGATCCATTCTCGAAGATGCAATGCTGGATATTATGTTCACCATTCCGTCTATGAAAAATATTAAGAGATGCATCATCACGAAGGATACTATAGAGAAAAAAGCACCTCCCGTATACGAAAAGCAGAAGGCATCAGCCTGAAAGCTTTGGAAAAAGACGGACATCATGAAAAAGCCTGTGTAACAATACACGGGCTTTTATTTTATCCAGACGTGTTGAACAATAAATTTTGCCCGTGACCAACACGAACACGGACGCATTCTTCGTTTATTAGTGATTTCATATTCGCAAACCGGGAAATGTTTGCGGATATTGACAATCGAATGGACTCTTAAACATCCGGATTTCTACTATGCGACAACTCTTGCCCCTGAACTGGATAAAAATAACGCTGGTTGTGCTGCTTGTACTCCTGGCGGCAGCCTCATTTTTTTATAACCGAATGCTCGTGGATGAACTTCTTGAACACGAACGTTCCAGCATAGAGCTTTGGGCAAAATCGCTCGAATTTAACCTCGACCCGGTGCATGACAGGCTCACCAACAATCTTCTGGAATCGATCCGCGTACTGGAACAAATTGAAGAGGTGCCGGACAGTGTTGTACAGATGATTGAAGAGGTGGAGGCCACCCGTCCCACACTGCAGTTTGTATCCGATGAACTGGTGGTGGATACCCGGTACTCCATCCCTACAATTTTGACGGATGAGGAAGGCAATATTGTAGCCCAGCGTTTTATTGACGGCGATGCAACACCCGAACTGGTGGAGGAGTTTGCCAGAATCAACGATCCGATCGTGATTTCAAGTGGGCAGGGAGATCAGTCAAACCTGAATTTCGTCTATTTTGGTGAGAGCCAGACGATTAAATATTTAAGGTATTTCCCCATACTGCAATTTGGATTCCTGGCCATTCTGCTCGGAATCGGGTACCTGACGTACAGGAGTATTAA
>JAAAOB010000029.1 GCA_009909035.1 Bacteroidota bacterium | reverse complement strand
CGACATTTTATGCTGGGCAATATCTGAATCGCGAATAATAGCCTCAGAGCTGATAAACTCGGTATACACCATATCAGCTCCTTTTCTTTTACAGATTTTGCGGAAAGGTGAATCTGTTACGTCCTCCATTGGAGCTAACAGAAGAGCGTCTGGCGGCAGTGAAAAATCGTGAGTGTCCATGACAGGGCAAAAGTTTACTGGTGTGATCGCTTTTTAATGTTTATAGATACCAAAAATAAGATTTTTTTGGGTGCAATCCATCATATAAGAAATCCTTGCCCCCGAAAACAGAGTTGGAAGCGGTTTGATGGCCAGAAATGATAGCCATTTGCTATTCGATAACGTATATTATTTGATGTAAACAATTTTA
The DNA here is from genome assembly GCA_009909035.1 of Bacteroidota bacterium. Lineage (GTDB taxonomy): Bacteria > Bacteroidota > Rhodothermia > Balneolales > Balneolaceae > SW132. The sequence continues at coordinate 53,726 of JAAAOB010000029.1, read as the reverse complement.
ACCAAAGTACGGGAGCTTACACATGGCACTTGCTATATCCGGAATTGAAGAACTTTTAGGTAAAGAGGCAGAGACTCTACTGAGTCATGTCTGTAAAACGATTCCAAAAGAGGACCTACATCTACCATCCGAATCGTACGTGGACAGCGTATGGTATCATTCAGACAGAAACAACAGAGTACTTGGTAACCTTGAAAGACTGTTAACGAACGGACGCCTTGCCGGGACGGGATACATGTCCATACTGCCCGTTGACCAGGGAATTGAGCACAGCGCAGGCGCCTCTTTTGCAAAAAACCCGGCCTATTTTGACCCGGAGCACATTGTTGAGCTTGCAATAGAAGGAGGGTGCAATGCCGTGGCATCTACGTTTGGTGTGCTTGCATCGGTATCCAGAAAATATGCCCACAAAATTCCTTTCCTGGTCAAAATCAACCATAATGAACTATTGACCTACCCGAATACCTACGATCAGATTATGTTCGGCTCCATCGACAAAGCGTACGACATGGGAGCTGCTGCTGTAGGCGCAACAATCTACTTCGGTTCCGAAGAGTCGAACCGACAGATTGTAGAAGTGGCACGCGCTTTTGAGTATGCCCACGAACTGGGTATGGCCACTGTGCTTTGGTGCTATACGCGAAATTCAGCCTTTAAAGTAGATGGAACCGACTACCACACATCGGCCGACTTAACCGGTCAGGCCAACCATCTGGGTGTAACCATTGGAGCGGACATCGTGAAGCAAAAACTGCCCACAAATAACGGCGGTTACAAAGCACTGAACGCCGGCGATTCCTCCTATGGAAAACTGGATGAGCGAATTTATTCTAAACTCACGTCCGAAAGCCTGATTGACCTGACGCGATACCAGGTAGCCAATGGCTATATGGGGCGTGCCGGGCTCATTAATTCCGGTGGTGCATCAGGTAGTGATGATTTTGCCGATGCAGTGAAAACGGCAGTGATTAATAAGCGTGCCGGCGGCATGGGATTAATCAGCGGCCGGAAAGCGTTTCAGCGTCCCATGGATGAAGGGGTAAAACTTCTCAACTTTATTCAGGATGTCTATCTCAATGATGAGATTACAATTGCCTGATCGATCATGATTCAATAACCACCTCTTGCAATTTAACAAGAGGTGGTTTTTTTAACGCTATTTGAGCAGAAGTTGAGAACCACCAACCCTACTATTTGTCCACAGCAGATACACATACTACAGGCGCCTCGCGCGACCTGATCTCTTTTAAATACCTTGCAATCTCCATTGGGTTAAGCATCATTAGCATGGGGGTTGTTATTTACCTGACCTATACGCCCGGTGTCCTTAACCATCTTGCTCCGAAGCGGCTCCCGGGTCTCTTTATAGCTATTCTCGTCACTGCGCTGAAAATCTATTTTTCAGCGGGAAAACTGCGGTATCTTGCCGATAAGGAGATCGGCTGGATGTCGAGTATGCGGATCTCTCTCACCTGGGATTTTGCATCTGCCGTTACCCCATCAACAATCGGCGGAGCACCGATGGCAACCTACGCCATGACGCGTGAGGGGATTAAACTTGGAAAATCCTCTGCCATTATCCTTTATGGTGTGTTGCTGGATCAATTTTGGTATGCTCTTGCGGTTCCGGTTCTACTGTTCACGGGGTTTTTCTTCCAGGTACTGCCGCCGGAGATAGGGTTTGTTGGCAATATGACGATGATTTTGATCTACAGTGGCCTTTTGCTATATGGGGGATTTTTGACCTATGGCCTGATGGTGAACCCGGCCTCTATCAAAAAAGTGATTCGCTGGGTATTTGGATGGCCTTTTTTGAATAAGTTTTCGGAGAAAATGAATTCGGAGGCCGAACATCTCGAGGAGTACTCGCTGATTCTGCGTCAAAAGCCGCTCAAATTTTTCATGAAGGCGTTCTTTTTTTCTACCATGAGCTGGCTTTGCAAAGTTGCGCTTCCGGTAATTGTGATTTTAAGCCTGCTGCCCGGGCCCGAAATCCTGCTTGTCCTACGCAGCCTTGCGATGAATCTGGCGTTCCTGGTGGTTCCCACACCGGGCGGATCCGGTGGAGTTGAAGGGCTTTTTGCTATTTTCCTGGGACCGCTCATATCCCGAACATCGTTTATCGGGTTGGCCGTATTTGCGTGGAGAGTCATTACCTACTACAGCAGTATTGGGCTGGGAATTATTGCCACCGCCTGGTACGTCAACCATAAAGTGGTAGAGGTGAAGGAAAATAGTAATGAGGAAAAAGTGACGGAGGTGGATAGCTGATGCCCCGCGAAAAACGTGTGTTTGTTTGCAACAATTGCGAATACAGCTCACCAAAATGGCTTGGGGTGTGTCCGTCATGTAACGAGTGGCATACGTTCGAAGAGAAGATCGAAGTAAAAAAACAGAAGAAGAAAAAAAATAAAGCGGACATCAGCCGGTCCGGCGATGACGATGATGCGGTGCTGCTCTCGTCGGTGACGAGCGATGAACACGACAGGCTTCCCACCGGCATAAACGAGCTGGACCGGGTACTGGGCGGGGGAATTGTAAAGGGTTCGTTCCTGCTGCTGGGGGGAGATCCAGGAATCGGGAAGAGTACATTGATGCTGCAGCTCTCCAAAATGCAGCCCGATTGGCCGATTCTTTATGTAGCCGGAGAGGAGTCTCCATCACAAATCAAGCAGCGAGCCGCCCGGCTGCAGATGAAAGGCGAACATTTATACATCTATTCCAACTCCAATATCGATTCAGTGATTGCACAGGCGCGCAAAATTAAACCTGCCCTGCTTGTCATCGATTCCATTCAGACGGTTTACAGTTCAAACCTGACGTCGCTGCCGGGATCTGTTCAGCAGGTGCGGGAGTGTTCGGCCATGCTGCAGCAACTGGCCAAAAAGGAAGGCATCACCACGCTGATGATTGGTCACGTAACCAAGCAGGGAGACATTGCGGGCCCGAGGATCCTGGAACATATGGTGGATACGGTACTCCATTTTGAAGGGAACCAAAGCCAGTTTCACCGCCTGCTCCGTAGCGTTAAAAACAGGTTTGGGCCGGCACAAGAGGTGGGTGTGTTTGAAATGAAGCAGGATGGACTGTTTGAAGTATCGAACCCGTCAGAGCTGTTTTTATCTGATTTGGATACCACTGTCAGTGGAAACTGCATCACCTGTATCATGGAAGGGTCCAGGCCCATCCTGGTTGAAGTGCAGGCTCTTGTTACGGCCAGCAGCTACAGCACCCCGCAGCGTACGGCGAACGGATTTGATCAACGGCGGCTCTCGCTTTTGATTGCGGTTCTTGAAAAAAGAGGAGGAATATCGTTCGTTGGCCAGGATGTGTACCTGAATATTGCAGGCGGACTGAAAATATCTGATCCGGCTGCCGATCTGGCCGTGGTAGCCGCCTTATCTTCAAGTGTAAAAGATCAGCCGATCCAAAAACGTGCAGTTTTTGTGGGTGAGGTTGGGCTGGGTGGCGAAATAAGAAGTGTGAGATACAGGGATCAGAGAATACGGGAGGCGAAAAAAATGGGTATTAAAACTGTTGTAGCGCCCCCCGGGCAGCTGTCAGATGATGCGGGCATAGATCTTATTGAAAGAACCTACATCTCGCAAATTGACAAAACAAAAACTTAGTAATTTTCTCTCTGACGGCGCCGCTCTTCGCGAACACTCTTTTTGAGTGCTTCACGTCGTTCTTCAGACGGCTTGGTGTACTGCTGGCGATCCTTGTACTCGTTTAAAAGCCTGGACCGTGTGACCATCTTTTTAAAACGGTTAATAGCGCGATCAATACTTTCGTTATCTTTTACGTTTACTCCAATCATATACAATGTATTCTTAATATTAGTTGACAGACCTCAAATATAAGTATCTTGCAACTTCTATAACAGTGCGGACAAACAAAAAATTTCACATAGTTCCTGTTATGATCCCGTTCACACCCAAAAGTTATATCTGTACTACATGATCACCCGGTATATCAAAACTTTACGGCTGTTATTCAGTTCCCCCCGCCAGGTGATTGACTCGTTTCTGCACAACCCGGGGGAATATATTCACCCGTTTGTCTTTTGTATTGTGGGGGCTTGCACCGTTGTACTCCTCAATACGCTGCTCGGGGATTTTAGCTTTACCCCGCAATTAGGTGAGATTTCGGGACAGAGTGAAGAATTGCGGGCGCTGGCAAAATGGACCCAGATTGTATCCGTTCGCATATCTACGCAGCTGTTACCACTCACCATGGTCTTCCTGCTTATCGTATCTCTGTCGGTTGGCGGGGCGATATTTTTGAGAGATGAAGCTCGCGGTTTTTACGATCACCTTGTTGTGAACAGTTATGCGGTTGGGGCAACAATTCCCGTACTGGTGATCTTAATACCCATTTGGCAATTTTCAGGGCAATCTCTCCTTGAACCGTTAATAAACAACACAATTCCGGCGGTTCTTATAGCCGGGAACGTGGTGTGGATTTACCGGCTCTATTTTCATCCCGATACCTTTTTTGAATGGATTAAACTATTATCCGCATACATCACCGGTTATGTGATGTACGGTTTCATGGCTGGTTTCCTGGCATCTGTGGCCGGGTACATGATATTTGCACTGGAGCGGTTATCTGAAATTTCAGCTTGATTCAGAGTCTACAGTAAAAGAAATATGGGATAGCATCATCAGGATACATTTTTGTGATGCCAAATCCTATAATCCCTGCTGTATGATGCTAAGTTTCATTGAAAAATGTTCCGAGTTTTCAGACATCATATGGATCAAACGGTCAGTAGCGGGATCCGTTAGCCAATTTTTATACTCATCAAAATCGGTAAATTCCAATTGAGCATTGATCTGCAGCCTGTTCTCATCTATCGTTCCTTTTTTTCTTGAATTTATCGTGGATTCAATATTCTGAATGAATTCGACATCTTGCAGTGTCTCAGTAAGATCTAAAAGTTCATTCGTCGGAAGCCTTTCAGAAAACATCATGGACGATTGGATTCTTAATTGCACAATTGTGATCGTTTCAGATTGAGCACGTGCCGAGTCAGCCGGAATAAAAATAAACAAAACAGACAGGATGAGTACAACCGATATGGGGTGGATCGTAGAGGTCATTTTTTCAGGTGTTTAATGTTCAGGTTTTAGGTTAGCTAACAAGTATAATCACTACAGGTTTAATTCCCTGGTCCTATATATCGATAAGGATTCATGTCACCATCTAAAGGGGCTCAGGTGGATAATCCTGTTGGCGTTGATTCAGATGATCAATGTTTAGGATCAAGCTGAAAGCTCTACAAATCATCCCTCAGTGCTAACCTTCGGCTAACGGTAGGGTACGTCAATAAAACTCACTATTGTTCAAAAACTTTTAGCTTTACGTTGATCCCGCATTGGACCTGCTCAGAGACAGTTTATAGGATGCTTTGATCTGAAGTTGATCCTGCGAATAAACTGACAAGAAAGTTCATGAAGTGCAACAATAGCCATTCTTCAGCCTATACTTTGTTCAGGTGATATTTAAGCGGCAAAGAATAATCAAGGGCGCCGATTCCAAACAGCGCGTAGTCGTAGCGGGCGGGATCCTCGGGATTCAGGATGGCCAGCGTATTTGTGAGCTGGTTCACGGCTTTCCAGTCGTTAGACCTGCGTGTGAGGAGCCCGAACTTACGGGCTTGCCGGGCAACATGAACGTCGAGAGGTATCAGGAGCTCCGATGCCTGCATGAAGCTCCAAATTCCCGGGTCAACCGGGCTGTTTTTGCGGATTGTCCATCTTAAAAACATGTAGAGACGTTTACAGGGACTCCCCTTTTCGGGGTTGGATACATGCTTGCGGGTTCGCTCGGCAAGGTCGCTGCTGTGGCTGAAAAACTGTTCGTTGAAAACAGCAAGAAAAGGGCGGTTTTGTTCCATTCCGCTCCGGTAGCACGCCGCCCAAAACGCTTCTAAATCGGCATACACAGTATAAATTTCCTGGAGTGTTAAAATGAGCCCGTGGATATCAATCGGTTTGAACGTTCGGTGCCTAAAGGCGCGAAACCGCCCATATTCCTGCTGGGTATAGTTCATCACGAAGGCGTGCGGATCGTACTCCATACGTCTGAGAAGATCGTCTACCTTGTCGATCACTACATCACGCCTGCCCCAGGCCATGGTGGCGGCCAGAAACCCGGCGATCTCCATATCTTTTTTCCCGGAAAAGGCGTGCATAAATTGCACCGGGTCGTGAGGTACATACTCCTTCTGTTCAACACGATCATTAATCTCATCGAGAATCGGTTTAAGCTCAAGAAGCATTTTCCTGGACCGTTTACGCAGAGAGGGAGTCAACATCACGCCCGGGGGATTTTTTGGCCATTCGTTTGGAGTTTCTCAATCAGCACTTTATTCGCCTTAGGGAATGGGAATTCGCTGATTTCGTCAAGGGTAACCCACTTCAGCCCGTTGCTGGATATTGGTTCCGGTGTCCCTGATGTAATTACACACCAGTAGGCGTGCAGTGTGATTTTAAAATGGGAGTACGCGTGCTTCAGCTTCATGAATTTGTCATTAACCCGGACAGTTACACCAAGTTCCTCTTGCAGTTCACGCCGTACAGTATCAGTGAGCAATTCACCCTGCTTCTTTTTTCCGCCCGGAAATTCCCAGAGGCCTCCGAGCATGGCGTCATCAGGCCTGAGGGCGATCAGTAACCGCCCGTCGCCATCCGTTACCATTCCAACCCCGATTTGATGATGGGGTATCTTCTTTTTTTTGGATTTGTAGGGAATCGTCTCGGTCTGCGCTGAATTGTATGCGGTGCAAGCAGTGGATAGCGGGCACGAATCGCACAAAGGTTTCCGTGGAGTACAGACCAGGGCGCCGAGTTCCATGACGGCCTGGTTAAACTCGCCCGGCTGTTCTTGGGGTATAATTTCGTCCGTTAATTGTTGTATCTGGTTCTTTACAGCCGTGCGCCTTACATCATCCTCGATACCGTAAAATCGGCTCATCACTCGAATGACATTCCCGTCAACCACCGCCCGTTGTTCTTGAAATGCAATACTGCTGATAGCGGCGGCTGTATAGGGGCCAATTCCCTTTAGTTTAAGCAATTCATCGTAGCTGTCCGGAATGGTGCCGTTTCGTTCGTTTTGGACCTCAATGGCGGCCTGGTGCATGTTTCGGGCGCGGCTGTAGTAGCCAAGGCCTTCCCATAATTTCAGTACCGTCTGCTGGTCGGCATTGGCAAGATCCTGAACCGTTGGGAATGCTTCGAGAAACCGGCGGTAGTAAGGAATAACAGTATCAACCCGGGTTTGCTGCAGCATTATTTCAGAGATCCAGATGCGGTAAGGATCCGAGGTTTTACGCCACGGCATATCCCGCTTGTTGTTGTGATACCAGTCGAGCAGGGAGGCTACGGGGAATTCAGTCACTACGAATCCGTCTCATTTACTTGCTCGGTTTCATCAGCCTCTTCAACATCCACAACCCGCATCTCAAAATCTTGCGATGCGGCGGCACCAAATTGATCGGTGGCAATTACCCGGAAAGTATGGGTGCCGACCTGTCGGATGGATGGCGTCCATGAAAAAAGGCCGGTCTGCTCGTCGAGTGTTGCGCCCGCCGGCAGGTCTACACCCAGGTAGCGGATCAGCTCGCGGTGTGTGCCGTCGGGATCAAAAGCGGAAATGGTCTGTTCAAAAAGAGATTCAGCCGGCAATGTACGGGGCCGGGAGGGGGTGAACCGAGGGGGAGAATTAAACGGTTTAACATCAACTGTAAATTGCATTTGCGCATTTTGCCCCGATGGTGTTGTTGCCGTAATCAAAATTTGGTGCCTGCCGGAGTCTGAAGCACCCGGTTGCCAAAACAGGGAATTCCCCCGGATGGCAATCCCTTCAAGTGAGCTCTCAACACTAAATGTAATGTCGTTCGGTTTGCCGCTGTATCCCTCTGTTTCGATTGGCAGCAGTAGAGGTTTGGGAAATGGGAGTGTAACATTCCCGATTTCGCGAATGGAAAATTCATTGGCTGACATTTTATCCGCAATGCTCTCTGCGCTGTTATTTACTCGAATGACCGGAAAAAGGGAGTTAAACTCCGATACGTAGAATTGCCGGTTGTTTACCGTAAAGGCATTTCCGGCGCGCGGATCTTCTTTCCATTTTGTGAGGCCGTCATCTGGGCGGCCAACCCACAGTTCTGATTTATCATTTCTCACAACAAGGTCATCGTTCCAGAAAGCTAACTTCTTAACTGTAGACTCTACGTTATCGAGGAACTCGGTTTCGCCATCAGAATTGATCAGGAAAATATCACCGTCATTGTTTGTGCCCAGCAGCTCTCGATTCGTGAAAAAGATCCTGTTCAGGTTGCTGTCAAGCTGCACGGCCTGCTGGTGAATCAGCTCCTCTTCACTTGAACTGTAGCGATAAATGTCGATACGATAATTGTCAGATAAAAGGTAAAGGATACGGTTGGAGTCTGTTGCCAGGTGCTGCACTGTTCGCCCATCCAGCCTGCCGGGGTCAACAGCAGCGGGAGGAGTATCCACGCTTTCCGGAGTTTCAAGGCTTATGGCACCCATAGAGCCGTTTTTCATGACAACGTAAAGATTATTTCCAACGCGTTCGGCCGCAATCGGAACTTCAGGAAGTACAGTGGATGAGTAGACACCCAGAACGGATGTAGGCTCAATGATGGTTAACCGCCGGCTGTTGCCAAAAAGGTAGGCGAATCGAATATCGGCGGTGAGCTGATCCCCCCGGCGCTGCATCCCGGTTGAAGTATAGAGATATTGCAGCGAATCGGCATAGGTTCGAAATACAACTAATCCCTCGCTCTCTGATAGTGCATAGAGATGTGCGGGGGAACTCTCAATATCGAGGATATCCGGGATTTCAAGTTCCCGTGTGATGTCGTGATTCCACTGAGCGTATGCATGATCTGCCAGAACGAGTATCAAAGATATCCATAGGAGAAAGACTGCGGGTGTATATTTCATGGGTTTATTCAGAGCCAGTTATGTTTTTTATACCAGTGCAGAGTTCGTGAAATTCCTTCTTCAAGCGACACCTGAGGAGCATATCCGAGTTCCCGCTGAGCTTTTTTATCACTACACGTCCATTCCAGGATCATCTCGCGCGCTTTTTCACGATTGATAACGGGATATGAACCAAATAATGACGCAGTTGTTTCAACAACACCCGCAATTTTCTTAACCAGGCCGGGTTTCAGATTTACAGCAAAGCTGCTCCGTCCAAAAACGGTGTCGGCAATCTGCTTAATTTCGTTCCAGGAAGTAATCTGCCCGGAGATAAAGTATGTTGAGACACCCTTGGTTTCTGATTGGGCGGCGGTTTCAATGCCGTGAACCACATCACTCACATACACCATGGATAGCTTTGGCGTGTTGCCGTCACCAACGATGGGCGTAAGGCCATATTTCATCATTTTGAACAGCGAGAATATCTGATCTTCCCGTGGCCCGTAGACTGCCGGAGGGCGTAATACCGTAACAGACATTGTGCTGCCTGCCGTACGTTCGACGATCTGCTCCATCTCTTTTTTGGATTCTCCGTACATACTCACAGGTTTCATTGGATCGGTTTCCGTTTTGGGGTGGCCGTTACTGGGTCCCGCTGCGGCCAGGGAGGAGAGGATCACCATATTCGAAACGCCGTATTTGTCAGCGAGCCGTACAAGTCCTTCGGTGGCGTCAACATTGGCTGTCCTGAACTGCTCGGGGGTCGGAGCTGAAACTACTCCCGCCAGGTGAAAAATTACGTCAATGTCCGAAAGGGCATCCCCTATGGCATCTACAGAGTGAAGGTCACCGCGAACCACAGTAACGGGTTTATCCTTTAACCATTTTTTTGATGAGCGCACAAGACAGCGAATATCGGAATACGTGCCGGACCGAAGGAGATGATCCACAAGATGACTACCGATAAAACCCGTGCCGCCGGTAACAAATGCTTTCATTTCGTTGTATATTATACGGATAGATAAACTTTACATTGGCGATACGTCAATCAGCTGCATGGTATGCCAGGTGAAATAACGGGCTCCAATCCATCGAATTCTGATCTCTGGTTATGGATAAACGTTATCAAAGATCGCCGGGTCCGGAATTGTCAATCACCCGATACCGGAAATATGATTATGAAGAAGATACGAAGTTGAACACTGCATAGAAAACGGCATGAGTAAATTGAACATTGCCCTTTTTACCGGCAATTACAACCATATACGTGATGGCGTCTCGCTTACCCTGAACAAGTGGGTGGATTATCTGCAGCAAACGGGCGCCAATGTGCTTGTATTTGGGCCAACAGTGGATGAACCTGCACTTGATCACGCGGGGACACTCGTGCCGGTACCTTCGATAAAAGCCCCCGGCCGCCCGGAATACCGGATCACACTGGGGCTGCCATCAGCGGAAAAAAACCGATTGCAAACATTCGATCCGGATATTGTTCATATTGCCACCCCCGATATTCTCGGGTACCAGGCGTTAAAATGGGCAAAAGAGGCACATGTTCCCATCGTTTCATCCTATCATACACACTTTACAAGCTACCTTAAATACTATAACCTGCAATTTGCTGAAGGAATCGGCTGGAAATACCTGCACTGGTTTTATGACCATTGCAGCCAGATATATGTTCCCACACCGTCTATGGCAGAAGAGTTACATTCGCATGGAATTGGCAGTAAAAACGGAACCCTCAAAATTTGGGCCCGAGGAGTAGATACCTCACAATTTACACCCGGTAAGAGAGATGATGCCTGGAGGCGGGAGCACGGGTTTTCTGCCGATGATGTGGTCATTACATTTGTCTCCCGGCTGGTGTGGGAAAAAAACTTAAAACTTTTTGCGGATGTTGTCCGCTATCTTGAAGCAGAATACCCCGCTGCACGATCGATGATTGTTGGGGACGGACCTGTAAAGGATGAAATCAGGGAGATGCTGCCCGACACACTGTTCACGGGTTTCCTCACCGGTGATGAGCTTGCTCATGCCTACGCCGGCAGTGATATTTTCTTTTTTCCCTCTGATACCGAAACCTTTGGGAATGTAACACTTGAGGCGATGGCCTCGGGGTTGCCATGCCTGGTGGCCGATGCTGCCGGCAGTAAATCGCTTGTGGATCACGGAAGGAATGGGTATCGGGCACCCGTTGATGATGAGGGCGCCTTCCGTCATTACGCTTCAAAACTGGTTGAGAGTGAAGATCTCAGGCACCAAATGTCGAAAGAGTCCGTGAAAAAATCGAAGGAATTTACGTGGCAAAAGATCAACGGTGACCTTCTGAAGAACTACCAAGACCTTCTGAATTAGATGAACCAACCTATAAAAATCCTCTACATTTCACACTCACACCCACCGGAAGAGAGCCCGCTCGACAGCATCGGGGGTATGCAAAACGTCAGTGTTCAGCTGATCAATACGTTGAATAAAAGGGAGGATGTAGAATTGAAAACAATCTTACAGAAGACCTCATGGTCCTGGATTGGGTTCAAAACCTTCTTTTTTTTGATCAGTTTACTCTGGCGTTTACCGGGCAGATCAAAAAAATTCGGGCCGGACGTGGTTCTTTTTTCCTCTATGGTGACAGCGGCTATGCTGCCTTTGCTGCTTAAAAAACTGGATGTACCCTGTGTTACAATAAACCATGGGCAGGATGTCACCCTTCCGGTTAAACCGTACCAACTCTATTTGCCGCGTGTATTTAAGCAGCTGCAGGGTGTGATTTCGGTATCATCGGCAACCCGTCAGGCATCGATCGAGCGCGGAATGAACCCGGAGAAAGGGGTGGTGCTTCCAAATGGGTTCATCATCAGTTCAAACGGAAGAGCGTTTGATAAAGAATCAGCACGAGACCTGCTTGAGTCAACGCTCGATTTAAATATCGGGGATCGATATCTGTTGCTCTCTGTGGGGAGACAAGTAAAACGAAAGGGCCATCAGTGGTTTATTGAGAATGTAATCCACAAAATAGAGAGCGAAATTGTCCTGCTATTAATTGGGGACGGCCCGGAAACGGAGTCAATCCGAGAGGCCCGGGACGCTCACAAGCAAAAAGACCATATTGTGATTGCCGGAAGACAGCCGGATCAAATACTCAGGGCCGCCTACGCAGCTTCAGACCTCTTTGTTATGCCGAACATTCCTGTTGAAGGAGACATGGAAGGATTCGGCATTGTACTCCTTGAAGCTAACAGCGCCGGCCTGCCCGCTGTTGCATCTAATCTTGAAGGAATAAAAGATGTTATAGCGCAGGGCATAAATGGATACAGAGTGCCGCCGGAGAACGCAGATCAGTTTGCTAAAAAAATAGATGAGGTCCTTCAAAACGAGTTGCCGATCATGTCGCAAAGCTGCAGCACATTTGTAGAAGATAAATTTAGTTGGGATTTTGTTATTTCACAATATTTAGATTTTTTAAGTAGAGTAGCCAATGAACATTAATATTACCATTTTGTTAATTTGATGGAACCTTAATACTCGGTATATTTGTTGTTTGCCAAAGTTTAAACTAAAGTTATGTGATGGGTCAATCCGGAGCCGATATAAAGCAGTACCAAAAAATTTTTAAAAAAGCTTACGATTTCACTAAGGCAGATGAAATTAAAGATATGGGGCTCTATCCCTACTTTAAACCTCTGCAGGCAACGGATGGTACAACAGTCCAGATTGATGGCCGTGAGGTTATCATGGCGGGATCTAATAATTATCTTGGACTAACAAACGATCCGCGGACGATCGAGGCGGCAAAAAATGTGCTAAGTGTGTATGGTACGGGATGTACGGGCTCAAGATATTTAAACGGCACCCTGGATCTTCACCTTGAGCTTGAAGAGAACCTGGCAAATTTTATGGGGAAAGAATCCTGCGTTCTATTTAGTACGGGCTATCAAACGAACGAAGGCTCCATACAAACGATCGCAGGCAGAAACGATCTGATTTTTTCCGACCGCGACAATCACGCATGCATCGTTGTAGGAACACAGGCATCGAATGCCAAAACTGTGCGGTATAAGCATAACGATATGGATCATCTCCGCACACTGCTTTCCAAGGCTGATCCTGAAACAGGAAAAATAATCGTCACGGATGGCGTTTTTTCAATGTCAGGTGTTATTGCAAATGTGCCTGAGCTGGTGTCTATCGCCAAGGAATTTAATGCCGGACTCTATCTTGATGATGCCCACGCTATCGGCGTTATTGGGGATGGAGGCCGCGGGTCGGCATCTGTGTTTGATCTGACCTCCGAGGTGGATCTGATAAGCGGTACATTTTCGAAATCATTTGCATCGCTCGGTGGATTTTTAGTTGGCGACAGAGAGGTTATTGAATATATTCGCCACAATTCGCCTGCTCACATCTTTAGTGCCAGTATGCCGCCGGCCAATGTAGCAACTGTATTGAAGTCACTGGAAATTCTACAGGAAGAGCCCTGGAGACTGGAGCGCCTTGAAGAGATATCCAATTACGTCCGGACTGAATTGCGCAACCTTGGATTTAATGTCTGGACCAGCCAAACGCCGATTATACCGGTAGTGATTGGTGATATGTTCGACTGCTTCAAATTCTGGAAAGACCTTTTCGAAGAGGGAATTTATTCAAACGCCGTTGTTCCACCCGCTGTACCTCAAAACCAGGCTCTACTGCGTACAAGCTATATGGCAACACATACCGACGATCATCTCGACCGGATTATCAGTGCATTTAGAAAAGTGGGAATAGAGCGGGGCATTATTGATAGAAATGGCCACTCATTGATCAGCGATTCTTGAAAAACGTGACAAAAAATGAGTCGACAGATGCTATTTCCGTGGTGGAAACAGCGGATGAAAAAAAGCAATTTATAGAGTTTCCATATCACCACTACGAAAGCGACAACTATTGGGTACCTCCGCTCAAGTTAGAACAAAAAAAGCTGCTCGATACTGAGAAAAATCCCTTCTACAAAAATGCGGATATTGAGCTCTTCCTGGCCTATCACAATAATCGCCTTGTGGGCCGTATTGCCGCTATTATCGATCACCGGTATAATGAATATCATAACACCAAAACCGGGTTTTTTGGATTTTTTGAATGTGTAAAGCGCGAACAGACCGCCCGGTTAATGTTCCGCGTGGTGGAAGATTGGCTGAGAGCCCGTGGAATGGAGAAGATGGAAGGGCCTACGAATCCCGGCATGATGGATGAAATCGGGGTGCTCGTTGAGGGATTCACAAAATATCCGTCCATCTTAATGCCCTACAGCAAAGAATATTACGATCCCCTGCTGAAATCTGTAGGCCTGACCAAAGAGATGGACCTGTTTACGTACGAGGTGAACCAGGACAACGTAGACCGGGAGAGAATGAACCGTGCGGTCGATATAGTCTCAAGGCGGCTTCCTGGAATTAAGGTCCGTAAAATCAGGCTCAAAAAAATCCGCGAAGAGATTAAAATTATCCAGGAAATTTTTAATGCCGCCTGGAAGGATAACTGGGGTTTTATTCCACTGAGTACTGAGGAGTTCGAGTACCTGGCGAAAGATCTGAAAACGATTGTAGACGACAATTTCGCTCATATTGCGGAAGTGGACGGGAGGCCTGTTGCTTTTTCAGTTGCGCTGCCCGACTACAACCAGGTCTTTAAGACGATGGATGGAACGCTTTTTCCTACGGGTATCTTCAAACTTTTATGGAACCGCAGAAAAATTAATCGCATACGCACCGCACTGATGGGTGTAATTCCTGAATACCAGGGAAAAGGGATCGATGCTCTGCTTCACCGCGAAGCGATAGAAAATGGCAGGGTGTATAACAAATATGCATCCGAAATTGGATGGATTCTTGAAAGCAACATCCAGATGAATCGTGTTGCCGAAAAAATTGGCGGAGTACACGATAAAACCTACCGCATGTACTCTAAACCACTCCTGTGACGGCAGCCTGCTTTTCTGATTGAGCGGTAAAAACTGTATATTCCGGTAACTAAAACCTGAATATCAATTACCGCGCAGATGAGTGAATACCGAATAGAGAACGATTCAATGGGTGAGGTAAAAGTTCCCGCAAATGCATACTACGGGGCACAAACTCAGAGAGCATTTGAGAACTTTCCTATCAGTAACATAACATTTAGCCGCGAGTTTATATCGGCTCTTGGCAGAGTAAAATCGGTAGCCGCCAAGGTTAATGCATCTCTGGGACTGCTGGACTCCGGCATATCCGATGCCATTCAAAAAGCCGCCAACGAAGTGGCCGACGGATCGTTTGATTCAGATTTTGTCGTCGATATTTTTCAAACCGGATCCGGTACATCGACCAATATGAATGCCAATGAAATTATTGCACGCCGGGCAAATGAACTGTACGAAGGTTCCGGCGGGCCGATCCACCCCAACGATCATGTGAATTTTGGCCAGAGCTCTAATGATGTTATTCCAACAACAATACGGGTGGCGGCTGTGCTTTCAACCCGCGGTGAGCTGATTCCGGCACTGAAAAAACTACACACCACCCTGCTTCGCAAAGGAGAAGAGCTGAGCGAGGTTGTAAAAACCGGGCGGACCCATCTCATGGATGCGATGCCTGTTACGATAGAGCAGGAGTTTAGTGGCTATGCCCGCCAAATTGAGCTGGGAATTGAGCGGCTGGAGTCTGCACTGGTGCGCATGCAGGAACTTCCACAGGGTGGCACGGCTGTGGGAACAGGAATAAACACGGACCCGTCGTTCGGTGAGAAATTTGCCGCTGAACTCTCGGATCAAACCGATCTTGAGTTCACGGAGGCATCCAATCATTTTGAAGCGCAGGCCACCGTGGATGCTCCTGTTGAGCTAAGCGGCCAGCTAAAAACAATTGCCGTTGGACTGATGAAAATCGGGAATGACTTTCGATGGATGAACTCAGGGCCGAACAGCGGCCTGGGGGAGATCGAACTGAAAGCACAGCAGCCCGGATCATCTATCATGCCCGGAAAGGTAAACCCGGTGATTGAAGAATCGCTGACGATGGTATCGGCACAAGTCATTGGCAATGACAGTGTGATTACGGTTGCAGGACAGGCCGGTAATTTTGAACTGAATGTAATGCTGCCGGTTGTTGCTCATAACCTTCTTGAATCGATCCGAATTATCGGGAATGCAGTATCCAATTTTGCCGAACGCTCCGTGAAAAGTTTTACTGTAAAAGAAGAACAGATTAAGAAAATGGTAGGAAAAAACCCGATCCTGGTTACGGCTCTCAACCCGTTAATCGGCTACGATAACGCAGCAAAAATTGCCAAAAAAGCGTATGCAGAAAACCGTGCCGTCCTGGATGTTGCCAAAGAAATGACCGACCTCAGCGAAGAGGAACTCAGAAAGGCGTTAAATCCCCTGAATATGACGAAAGGTGGCTTTATGGATTAGAAAAGCGGTTTTATTTGCTGAATCTCTTTGGTATATCTGAACGAACACCTTATTATTACGCCGTAAAAAAAGGTGTGTGAGGAACTGAATTAAATTCTTGTCTGAATGAGTAGAGGAGTTATGTCAAAAACAAAGGACGCTGTAACAAAAGAGTACTCTGAAAAGAAGGTCAATGAAATTTTAAACGATTTCAGGCTTGCCTGGAAAAGCCGGCACATGTCAATTCTTGGAAGAAAAGAGGTGCTGACCGGGAAAGCCAAATTTGGAATTTTTGGTGATGGTAAAGAATTGCCTCAAATTATTTTGGCCAAGTACTTTCAAAACGGGGATTTTCGTGCAGGGTACTATCGCGACCAAACGCTGATGATGGCGATCGGTCAGCTTACGATAGAACAGTTTTTTTCACAGCTCTATGCCAACCCCGATGCGGAAAAAGATCCCAGTTCAGCCGGCCGCCAGATGAACTCGCACTTTGCTACCCGGCTGCTGCATGAAGACGGCAGCTGGAAATCGCAAACAGACATGAAGAATACAGCTGCGGATTTGTCACCGACGGCCGGCCAAATGCCAAAACTGCTGGGTCTGGCACAGGCATCAAAAGTGTACCGCGATAATGATCTGCTTCATGACAGAACCGATTTTTCAAAAGGGGGAAGAGAGGTGGTATGGGGAACAATCGGAGATGCCAGTACATCCGAAGGGCTCTTTTGGGAAACGATGAATGCTGCCGGTGTGCTTCAAATTCCGCTTATTGTTTCTGTTTGGGATGATGGGTACGGTATTTCGGTCTCCAAGGAGTATCAAACCATAAAAAAGAGTATCTCAAAAGCGCTCAGGGGATTTAAACGGACGAAGCATCAGCCGGGTTTCGAAATTATAAACGTCAACGCCTGGGATTACCAAGAGCTGCACCGCGCCTACAAAAAAGCATCAACCATTGCACGAGAAGAGCACATCCCGGTGTTGGTACACGTAGAAGAGGTAACACAGCCACAAGGGCATTCAACGTCGGGTTCTCACGAACGGTATAAAAGCGAGGAGCGACTTGAGTGGGAGGAGGAGAACTGCTGCAACCGGCAATTTCGTCAATGGATTATATCAGAAGAGATTGCCACCGGTGAGGAACTTGACCAGATTATAGAAGAGACGAAAAACGAAGTTAAAGAAAAACAGAAAAAGGCATGGAATGAATTCCAGGAGCCGATCCTGGAGCAAAGAAAACAGCTGCAATCCATGCTTTCTGATCTGGCTGAGGTACACACCGATAAGCCGGTACTTGAGAAGTATCAATCCGAGTTGAAGCGTAAAACAAGACCCTACAGGAAGGATATTATTTCCATCGCACGAAAAACAAGAACCCTTTTGCGTGGGGAGCAGTCCGATGCCCTGCAATCGTTCAGAGCGTGGCTTGATGAACTGAATGCGGAGAACCGGGAACGGTTCAACTCCCACCTGTTGAGCGAAACTAAATTTTCTCCCGTGCGGATAGATGAAACAGACCCGGTATACCCGGAGGATGTGAAAAAAGTAGACGGCCGTGTGGTGTTGCGAAACAACTTTGATGCACTGTTTGAAAAATATCCTGAAACTCTGGTCTTTGGTGAGGATACAGGACAGCTTGGTGATGTGAATCTTGGGCTTGAGGGAATGCAGGATAAGTATGGCGAACTGCGCGTTGCGGATACGGGCATTCGCGAAGCAACGATTCTTGGCCAGGGGATAGGCATGGCGATCCGCGGACTGCGGCCCATTGCGGAAATTCAATACCTGGACTACATTCTCTACTGTTTCCAGGGGCTGAGTGATGACCTGGCCACGCTTCGGTACCGTACGAAAGGCGGACAGGCGGCCCCTCTGATTGTTCGAACCAGGGGGCATCGGCTGGAGGGCATTTGGCATGCGGGATCGCCGATGGGCGTTCTGCTGAACGGGCTGCGAGGCATCCATGTGTGCGTTCCCAGTACCCTGACGGACGCTGCCGGTTTCTATAATACGCTCATGCAGGGTGATGATCCCGCACTCATCATAGAACCGCTGAACGCCTACCGTCTTAAAGAAAAACTTCCGGAAAATCTTGGTGAATTCACGGTGCCGCTCGGAGTTCCAAAAATTCTGCAAGAGGGCAACGATATAACCATCGTGTCGTACGGATCTACTCTGAATATTGTGAAATCCGTGATGCCGGATCTGGATGAGGCGGGTATTTCCGCTGAACTAATTGATGTCCGCACACTGCTGCCATTCGACCGTGAAGGGATGATTCTCAACTCACTGAAAAAAACCAACCGCATCCTGTTTGTGGATGAAGATGTGCCCGGAGGAGCAACAGCATTTATGATGCAGAAAGTGATTGGAGAGCAGCAGGGATACTACCATCTCGATTCCGAAGCAAAATGCCTGACGGCAAAGGAACACCGCACGGCGTTTGCAAGCGATGGTGATTACTTTACGAAGCCCAATGCGGAAGATATTTTTGAGGCCGTCTACGACATCATGAGCGAAAGTAACCCGCGGATGTGGACGCCCATCACCTAAGATAGCCGGGTATCTTAGAACGAAGAAATTCTCCCGGATGGACTCCTTTCAGCGGAGTATTACAGCTACAGGATCATCCAGTCGGAGTAAATAAAAATCCAGATTAACGGCAGATAGGCAAAGGAGTAGAACATCACGCCTTTTGCCGTGACGATATCCCGCTTAATAGCAAATTGTACTCCATACCACAGGAACCCAAGCGTTGTAAGGAGCGAACCGGCAAGGTAAATCCAGCTCACCAAATCCATCACGTATAACTTATAAACGGTTGGGAAAAGAATAAGAATTGGGATAAGCACCCACGCCGCCGCTTTTATTCCAACGGGGTCGTTTTTGGGAAGCATCTTAAATCCTGCATGTTCGTAATCCTTCCGGCAGACCCATGCAATGGCGATTACATGCGGAACTTGCCAGCAGAAGACAATACCAAAAAGAATCCACATGCCGTGCTCAAATACGGTGCCTGTGGCAGCCGCCCATCCGCCTACAACCGGTAGTGCACCGGGAATGGCGCCTACAAACACATTGAGTGCGGAGATTCTTTTTAGTGGGGTATAGGCAAACAAATAAATAATGGTGGTAGCCAGAGAAACAACACCGGCAACAACATTTACAAGCGCAATAAGATAAAAGAGGCCCAAGAAGATAAGAGTGGCGGAAAAAATGAGGCTGTTTTTGGATGAAATACGGGAGTCCGGCAATGGACGTTTACTGGTGCGGTGCATCAGCCCGTCCAAGCCACGTTCCATAAACATATTGTGGGCGGCCGTCCCGGCTGCAATCAGGTATGTACCCAAAAGCGCGTGAAACATCAACGTGTAGTTAAGTGTGCCGGCCGTGCCCATGATAAACCCAATGAGCATACTTGCCACCACACTGAGCGTAATACCGGGTTTCGTCAACTCATAATAATCTTTAGCCACATCAAGCAGCCGGCCAACGGATCCTGTTTTAACGCTCGTTCTGTCCATAGTGAAATCTAAAATTTCAGCCCTAAATTTAATCTTTTTAAAGCTGACATGTTACCTTAATATCTGCTTCAACTTTGAATTATATATTCGTTTTTATCCATGAAGAGCATTTAAAAAAACATGAAATCAATTCGGCAGTTATTCGGTTTTAAGAGACCAAATATTACTGTTTTAATATGAATACTGAATGAAACTTACCTTCTATCAAAAAACGGCGGTCACCACGGTAATCGCCACGCTGGTGCTGATTCTGATTGGCGGACTTGTACGAGCCGCCGGTGCCGGTTTAGGTTGTCCCGACTGGCCGCAGTGTTTTGGCATGTGGATTCCTCCCACCAGTGCGGCTGAACTGCCCGCTCAATATGATGAATCGCTGTTTAACCCGGTCCACACCTGGCTCGAATACGTGAACAGGTTGGTGGGGGTGCTGATAGGATTTTTGATTACGCTGACTTTTATTTTTTCATTCAAGTACAGGAGATCTGACCCCGTTGTTACTGTTTCGTCAGGTGTTGCATTTCTTCTGGTACTTGTGCAGGGGTGGCTTGGCGGACAGGTGGTGAAGTCCGGGTTGAGTGCCGGTATGATAACCATCCACATGGTACTGGCGATGATCATCGTCAATACCTTACTTTTTGCCACATTCAAGGCCATGAGGGATCGGGTAAATATCAGACTGAAACCGGTTCACAAACAACGGCTGTTATATATTTCCGGGGCCATTTTATTTTTGACGTTGGTGCAGCTCATTATGGGTACACAGGTTCGCGAAGCGGTGGATGTTGCAAAAAATGTCATGAATCTGCCACGCGAGCAGTGGATCGATACCTCGGATCTGCTCTATATCGTACATCGCAGTTTCTCGTGGTTAGTGATAATTCTGAGCGCTTACCTGCTATACGAAAACAAAAAACTTGACGCCGGCCCAAGGCTTGGCAAAATAGGATACATGATTTTTGGGCTCATCATATTGCAAATGTTCATCGGATTTGGAATGGAACGGCTCGATATTCCCGGGATTCTGCAGATGTTACACCTTGTTAGTGTTTCGGTGCTTATTTGCGTAGAATTTTTATACATGCTGATGGCCGGGTTTTCGCGGGAGGGTGTCAAAGAGGCTGCAGGCAGCGATAGAGTCACGGCCTGATGCATTTAAACGGCGGGTCTGGCTGCACAGGACCAGAGGCGGAGTCAGAGTTTTTCCAGCAGCTTATGAAGGAACAGGTTGACTTCCCTTAAATCTTTCTGCATATCGACCGGAAGAGTGCCGCTCATCTCCTGATCTTCAGGTGCACCCTCTTCGATAATTTTTTTTGCGCCTGCCGTGCTATACTTCTTCTTCTGTATTAAATCTTTCAGCCGAAGTATGAATGATATATCCTCTTCCCGGTAGGTTCTATTGCCGGCTTTATTTTTACGTGGAGTCAGATCCTTGAATATCGTTTCCCAGTAACGAATTACATGCGGTTCGATAGATGTAATATCACTAACTTCACCAATTGAGTAATAGAGTTTCTTCATAGTACTGAAATCTGTTATTTTCTGTCCATGATTAGATTGATACAGAATCGAAATATTTCAATGAATATGCAACGACTTGGCTGAACAAGATACGGAGTTTGAACATAAAACCGCAGATGCCCCCCAAAAGATCAGCATCGTGGTTCCTTTGCTGAATGAAGAGGAATCTTTGAGTGAGCTGGTGAAAAGAATTGGAGATGCTTTACAGGAGTATGAGTTTGAGATTATATTGGTTGATGATGGCTCAAGTGATAATTCCTGGAATCGAATTCTACGCCTCAGGGATGAGAAGCCATGCATTAAAGGCATTAAACTGAGGCGAAATTACGGCAAAAGCGCGGCTCTGCAGGCCGGTTTTGACTCAGCTTCGGGCGATTACGTTGTTACAATGGATGCCGATCTTCAGGACGACCCGTTTGAAATTCCACAAATGATTCAAACTCTGCAAAATGGAGCAGATCTTGTAAGTGGCTGGAAAAAGCAGCGGCATGATCCTATCTCAAAAACCGTCCCGTCCCGTTTTTTCAATGCTGTCACCAGGTGGACCACCGGCATTAAGCTTCACGATTTTAACTGTGGACTCAAAGCCTATCGCCGTGAGGTAACAGAACATATCCATCTGTACGGAGAACTTCACCGCTACGTTCCTCTTTTGGCGAAGTGGCAGGGATTTGACGCTATAGAAGAGCAGCAGGTAAAGCACCATCCCCGTAAATATGGGACGACCAAATTTGGACTCTCCAGGTTCATGAATGGATTTTTAGACTTGGTCACACTGCTGTTCGTACATCGTTACATGGAACGGCCGATGCACTTTTTTGGCACGATCGGGGTGTTGCTGACCGTTGCCGGGATGGCTATTAACGTCTATATCGCGGTTTTGAAAATCTTTTGGCAGCAGCCTATCGGGGATCGCCCGCTTCTCTTCCTGGGGATCCTGCTGGTGGTTATTGGTGTTCAATTTTTCTCTATAGGATTTTTGGGTGAGATGGTGAATAAAAACAGGGTTCATAAATACATGCCGGGTATCGAAAAGAAAGTAGGATTATGAGTACGATAGAATATGACCCGGTGAAGGATAAATTTGCAGGAATAATCAAAAATTCCCGATTTCTTCGAAGAGTCTTCTATTTCTTACTGGATCTGTTTTTTCTAAGAAGCTGGCATTTGCGCCGGCTCATTCGCGCAACCGGGAGCACGCTGGACCAGAAAGGGGAGTGGTCGTTGCTTGATGCTGGGTCAGGTTTTGGTCAATACGACCGATTTATACTAAAGCAGTTCGATAGAGTGACGGTGGATTCGGTTGATGTAAAAGAGGATTACCTGCTCGATAACCGCCACTATTTTCAGGGTGAGGTGGATGAGGGACGCATCAGATTTTACCCGGCCGATTTGCTTGAATTCCAGTCCGATCAAACGTTCGATATGGCCATATGCATCGACGTGCTGGAACACATTGAAGACGATGTAAAAGTGATGAAAAATATAGCTGACTCCCTGCGGACAGATGGATATTTTTTGATGCATTCCCCCTCTCATTATTCCGAAGAGGATGGAGACGAGGATACTACATTTGTAGGTGAGCATGCCCGGCCGGGATACTCAAAACGTGAGATTTCCAGAAAGCTGAAAGCAGCGGGCCTGCAGCCGGAAAATGTACACTATACGTACGGTTTTTGGGGGCATAAAGCGTGGATACTCTCAGTAAAGTGGCCGATGATTTGGTTCAATAAAATGGGACTCGCCGCTGCAATTGTGTTGATATTTTACTACCCGGTTGTGCTTCCATTCTGCCTGCTGATGAACAGAGCCGATCTGCACACCAAAAATCGTAAAGGGAACGGTATTTATGCCCTGGCCCGGAAAATGTAGTTGCCATCCCTCCCGGAGACCTGTCAGATCTATTCGTCCAAAATCGAAAAGCAATCGTTACTCACTCACTGAGTGCATCTGCAGACTCCTGCCGCAACCGGTTGTGGTCTCTCCATTCATCGTCACTGTTACGGCGTGTGTAAAAATAAAGCCGCTCATGGTATCTCTGCAGTACTCTTTCTCTGCTGTAGCTTCAAGTCTGCTGTTGTTTTCTATGGTAGCGCTGAAATGAATGCCAGATTCTGTCGGGTTCAGTTGTAGCGATGAAGATTTAAGCTCCACTCCGGGTTCACTATAAAAGAGAGAATCCCTGCCGGCTACCCGGATCGACCAGAAAGGTTCATTGCCATTTGCCACGAAGGTGACACCCGTTTCCCGAAGCTCACGATGGCGATCCAGGACAGACTGAAACTCTACGTTTCGTTGTAGTGCGTAGTGATCGTCAAGTCCGCCGGTAATGGCGTTCCCGCCGGTATCGAGCAGCGTTAATGTGGAATCGGTAACAATAAACTTCTTTTGCTCATCGGATTGATCCATCCGGAGTTTGAGAGTGTCAGCAGTGATCTCCCATGCTCCTGATTTCAAGGAATATCCCGGATCGCGATCGATATAGTGGCGTATCTCGGTAAATTGCTCCTCTTCAAGCCAGAGATGGTATTCAATCCCAGGGCAACTGGCGCAGGGCAGGGTACCGCTGAACGCCGCGGGGAGATCGGGTGTAGCGGCAGGTTCTGTCTCGTCACCGTTGTAGTAATCGAATACGATCGACACCCTGAAGATGATAAACATCACCAGGCAGGCTACAATAAGAAATCCGGTTCGTTTGCTCACAGGGTATCAGGTTAAATTATCTGTCTTTTTAATGGACTCGTCCGCCATCTGTTTATGGTAGGTTTCCAGCTTTTCAATTAGATCGGTCTCATAGGTGCTGAGAATCCGTGCTGCCAGTATGCCGGCGTTCCGAGCTTTGCCGATGGCCACGGTGGCTACCGGTACGCCGTTTGGCATCTGCACAATAGAGTAGAGGCTGTCAACACCACCAAGGGCGGTGGTCTTTACCGGCACGCCGATAACCGGCAGAGTAGTGTAGGCGGCAATCATTCCGGGCAGGTGGGCTGCTCCTCCCGCCCCGGCGATAATCACCTTTAACCCCCTGCTGCGGGCCTCTTTGCCGTAGTTTGCCATCATATCGGGTGTTCGGTGGGCTGAAACCACGAGCTTCTCGTATGGTATATCAAAGTGATGGAGAATGTCTGCCGCTTCCTTCATGGTGGGCCAGTCGCTATCGCTGCCCATCACCACTCCTACAGTTGGATTTTTCATGATGTAAAAAGATTAATTTTATAAGACTGTTTTGGAATCGCGCGGGAAGACCCGGTTATATTTTTATGTTCATGGTTAACTCTACTGCCCGGTTGTAAATCGTGCCTGGATCTTTTCCAAGCAGGGTGTAATGGGCCATTTTTCGGCCCGATTTGCTGTCGGTCTTGCCATAACAATGGAGATGTCCGTTCGGCGTTTTCATAGCCTCATCCGCAAAGTCGATTCGGGCCGTTCGATGGTGAGATCCAAGCAGGTTTATCATGACGGCCGCCTCCTGAACCATCCCGGACGAGCCGAGCGGCAAGCCGGCGACCGCGCGCACGTGATTTTCGAATTGAGAACTTATGCATCCCTCAATTGTGTAATGGCCGGAGTTGTGAGGCCTCGGGGCAGTTTCATTTAGCAGTATTTGGCCGTCGCTTGTCAGGAAAAATTCAAAGGCAAAGATTCCCCGGCCGTCGATGGCTTCTGCAGCCGCTTTCGCCAGTCGCTGCGCCTCTTCAGCCAGGAGCGGATCAATGTGTGCCGGGGCCTTAACCGCTACACAAATGTGATCTTCCTGAACGGTTTCCACGCATGGATAGATCACCGTTTCGCTTCCATTGCGGGCAACCTGTACCGCAAGCTCGTGCGTAAAATCAACGAACGATTCTGCCAATATTTCTTGCTCCTGATTTCCTCCAAGCTCATCAAATGCTGTTGCTGCAGCCCCGGCATGGTTCACCGTGCGGTTGCCGTACCCATCGTAGCCACCTTTGGATGATTTAAGCATAACCGGCCAGCCAAACTCCTGTGCAAAATTTTCAATATCCGATGGGGAGCCAACCAGGCGGCTGGGAGTAACCGGTATGCCGGCATCACGAAATGTTAATTTTTCGATCTCTTTGTTCTCGATTTTTTCAAACGTTTCGGGTGCAGGATAGATGGGGGTGCCCGTGCGGTCCCTCAGCTCCTTGAGTATTCCGGAGTCGATAAATTCATTTTCAAGCGTGATGACATCGCAGGCGTTGGCGAATTCAATCATGCTTTCCAAATCGTCGAACGATCCGTTGAATGAGGCCGGGGTCAAAAATTCAGCCGGCTCCGTTTCCGGCCGGTCAGAAAAAATTGCCACCTGCATTCCAAACCGGAAAGCCTGCAGGGCAGACATCCGGGCAAGCTGGCCCGCACCAAGAAACCCAATCGTGAATCCGGACTCTAAACAGTGTTTTTTCATGGTAGTAAACTATTGATCGGTTGTAAACTGCTCCCGCCGGAAGCAGTCGTTGTTAAAAATTCGCCCGTCTCAGGCACCTGTAAAGGTACAAAACTCTGTTCCAATTTTGATCCGTGATTCTGTTCATTTCAACCCAAAAAATTCAATATCTTGTTGTGCGTCAACAATCATCGAATGATTTATGGATTTAGAAGCAAAACTCGAGCAAATACGAGAGCGGTACGATGAGATCAACCAGGCGATGGCAGATCCCGCTATCTACGATCGTCCAAAGGAGTATACTGAACTTACAAAGGAACATACGCAGCTAAAAGAGCTGGTGGAGGATTTTGACCGGTGGAAGGAGATTCATCAGCAAATTGAAGGGAATGCTGAGCTTATCGAGACTGATGAAGATGCTGAAATTACCGAGATGGCGGAGGCTGAAACCGAAGAGTTAAAAGCGGAGCTTGAGCAGCTTGAGAAAGATATCAAATACAAGCTGATTCCAAAAGATCCGGATGATTCAAAAAACTGTATCGTCGAGATCCGGTCGGGAACCGGAGGCGACGAAGCCGCTATATTTGCCGGCGACCTGTTTGAAATGTATCGCCGGTATGCGGATTCCCAATCTTGGAAAATGGGGCTCCTTAGCGTTCAGAATGGTGATATGGGCGGGTATAAAGAGATTGTGTTTGAGCTTTCAGGCAGTGAAGTTTTTGGAAAAATGAAGTATGAGAGTGGAGTACACCGCGTGCAGCGCGTGCCCGATACCGAATCCCAGGGGCGCGTTCACACCTCGGCTGCTACCGTTGCCGTGCTGCCAGAAGTGGAGGAGGTGGAAGAGGTCAACCTGGACATGGGCGATATACGTGTAGACACCTTCCGCTCGAGCGGGGCCGGCGGCCAGCACGTAAACAAGACAGATTCTGCAATCCGTCTGACTCATGAACCCTCTGGCATTGTGGTTGAGTGCCAGCAGGAACGCTCGCAGCATCAAAACAAAGAGAAGGCTCTTACGATGCTCCGGTCTAAAATTTATGAAATAGAGCAGGAAAAACTGCGGGCCGAACGTGCGGCTGAACGGAAAAGCCAGGTTTCCACCGGCGACAGAAGCGCAAAAATTCGCACATATAATTTTCCACAGGGACGGCTGACCGATCACAGGATCAATTTAACGCTGTACAACCTTGATGATATTATGAAGGGTGAAATCGGTGAAGTTATTGATGCGCTAAGAGTTCAGGATAACCTGGACAAACTGAATGCTATAATGAACTAAACATTTGTAGACGGAGCGGATAAACCGCTTCGAAAATTAAGACGAACCAAAATAGGAGAACCTTGAACTTTCCCAATCCCTTTTATCGATGGAGACCACATCCGTGGCACGGGCTCGAAGTTGGAGCTGACGCCCCGCAAGTGGTCAATGCATTTGTTGAGATTACATCGTTCGATACAATTAAATACGAAGTGGATAAAAAAACGGGCTACATGCGCGTGGATCGACCGCAGCGCAGCTCATCACTCCCGCCGTCGCTCTACGGGTTTGTTCCGCGAACCTACTGTGGCGACAGGGTCGGGCAGCTCTCGGAATACACCGACATTGGGGATGGAGATCCGCTGGATATTTGTGTTCTGAGTGAACGACCGATCGACCGGTCCGAGGTCATCTTAAAAGCCAGAGTTGTGGGCGGCCTGCATATGATCGATGAAGGTGAGGCGGATGACAAAATTATTTCGGTCCTCAGTAACGATCAATACTACAAAAATGTGACCGACATCAGTGAAATACCTGAGGTGCTTATTGAGCGGCTTCGCCACTACTTTGCCACCTACAAGATGATTCCCGGAAAAGAAGTGGATGTTTCCGTTGAACGGGTCTACGGGAAGGAGGAGGCGTATAAAGTAATCGAAGCCTCCGTGAAAGACTACGACGAAATGTTCGGCAGTTAACCTGAAAAAAAGAATTTGATGAAATATATTGGAGCACACGTCAGTGCGGCCGGCGGGGTGGAGAATGCACCGGTACGGGCGCACGAAATCGGAGCTACGGGATTTGCACTATTCACAAAAAATCAGCGGCAATGGAAAGCAAAACCGTTAACCAATGAAAATATTTCTCTATTCAAGGAGAGATGCAGGGAGCTGGGGTTTTCGATGGAGGCGGTCATCCCTCACGACAGCTACCTGATTAACCTGGGGCACCCCGAAAAAGAGAAACTGCAAAAATCCAGGGATGCTTTCCTGGTAGAGATGCAGAGATGCGAACAGCTGGGGATTCAACTGCTTAACTTTCATCCCGGCAGTCACCTCAATAAAATCACGGAGAAAGAGTGCCTGGCCCGCAATGCCGAGTCGATTAACCTTGCACTGGGGCAGACCGATGGTGTGAAAGCGGTAATTGAGATTACGGCCGGCCAGGGTACGAATATGGGATTCCGCTTCGAGCATATTGCTGAAATAATTGACCAGGTTGATCAAAAAGAGAGAGTGGGGGTTTGCATCGATACGGCACATGCGTTTGCCGGGGGATACGATATCTCTACCGAGAGCGGGTTTACAGACACGATCAGCCGGTTTGATGACATCGTTGGCATGAACTACCTGCTGGCAATGCACCTGAACGATTCAAAAAAAGCGTGTGGCACACAAGTGGATCGACACGACAGCCTGGGTGACGGCCATATTGGTTGGACACCATTTGAATTGATCATGAAAGATGATCGGTTTAATGGCATACCGCTCATACTTGAAACACCCAATACGGATCGCTGGCCGGAAGAGATCGCAAAGCTAAAACAACTGGCGGAATAAAACGGTCGGATACGCTTTTGTGACTACAACACCGTGTTCTATGCATCAGCCGGAATCATCAAAAGGGGAACGGACGCCATTTGCGCAATGCTGCGGACGGTACTGTTAGAGAGAAGCCATTCCAGGAATTTGTTTTTGTAGCGCGTCATGACAAGAAGCGTGTGTTTATCGTCGCCGATACGTTCGGTAATACCCTCTGGAAAAGATGGCGCTTCATGAAGGATCAGTTCCGTAGCCGGGTTTTTTGTGATTTTCTGTATTTCCGTATTAAACCAGCCGATTTTGCCCGGGTCAATCGGGTTTTCCGGGTTGGCAATATGAACAAATTCAAGGGATACCCCGATATCAACACTAAATTCACGCATTTTTTTGATATGTGGAAGATCAGGTCGCCGCATGTCTGTGGCAAAGAGTAGTTTTTTCGGTTCCCTGTAGTCGATTCGTTTCGAAATAGCCAACACCGGCACGTCGCTCGTCATAAGCAGGTTATTTGTGATGCTACCGTACAAAACTTTTTTCAGGTCTGCCTGGCCTCCGAGACCGATAACGATGAGGTCATGGCCATATTCACTTGCTATATTTTGTGTTGTGCTCAGTACTTTTCCGGTTTGAACCATCCCTTTCATCTGAATAATCCGAAACTCATCTTTGCTGTGAAGATCCTGAATCATTTTTGAAAGCCGCTGCTCATTCTCTTTTTTCTTCTCCCCGATAACCTCCTCCACGCGTGAGGGAAAATCATATGGCTCTTCAAGTACATTGAGAAAATGAACTTCTCCTCCTGTGTTGCTCGCAATTTCGCAGGCATAGCGGATGGCATTTTCCGATTTTGAGGAAAAATCAGTTGGAACAAGCAATGATGTTGCAAAAGGCAAAGCAGTGATGATTTAGTGTAGAGTTACATTGAGTTGAATGAAACCGAAAACCGGTCATAGCTGTTTAGCTATCCGGGTAAGTTGATGACAGTGTTGGACCACTCGTAATATACAAAAATAGAAATAGTGATGGCTCGTGGTTCTGCAGTCTGAAAGTCAGAATTTGACCAATCAACATTTTCCAGGCTTCGGATGGAGTTGTATCTTAACCCCCGGGTGGACATGGAAGTTCTCCTGCCACTCGATCATGCAACCATTTAAATATCAACAGTAAAAGGACCGGAACCCAATATGGCGAAAAAAAAACTGTACCTACTGGATGGAATGGCCCTTGCTTACAGGGCTCATTTTGCTTTTATAAACAGCCGGCTTAAAAATTCGGAAGGAATTGCCACAGGTCCCATTCTTGGGTTCGCCAACACGCTCGTTAAGCTCCTGGAAGAGGAGGAGCCGACTCATATTGCCGTAGCCTGGGATACGCATGCCCCTACATTTCGGCATGATCTGGACGAGGAGTACAAAGCAAACCGCCCGCCACAGCCTGAAGAGCTGAAAGTAGGGATTCCATTGATCAAAGAGATGGTTGACCACTTTGGCATAAAAAATATCGAGAAAGATGGATATGAGGCGGATGATCTGATTGGCACGATAGCCTATGACGCCCATGAAGATGATGTGGAAGCATTTCTTGTTACACCAGATAAAGATTTTATGCAGCTGGTGAGAGATCACGTGGTGATGGTGAAGCCGGATAACAAAAATGGTGGATTTAATATTATCGATCCGGAGGGAGTGAAGGACTATTTTGGGGTATATCCCGACCAGGTCATAGATGTTCTGGCAATGATCGGAGATACATCCGATAATATTCCGGGTGTTCCCGGAATCGGGAAAAAGGGAGCCCCAAAGTTGATTAAAAAATATGGAACCCTGGAAAAAGCCATTGAGGATGCCCCGAATATGAAATCGAAGCGGGCTCGGGAGGGATTGACGAACTACAAAGAGCAGGCGCTCCATGCCAAAGAGATGGTTACAATTAAGACAGATGTACCGGATGTCCATGACTGGGAGGAGCTGGACTGGGATGGACCGGAAAAGAAAAATCTTGGCCTCTTTTTTAAACGCATGGAGTTCAGAACGCTGACTCAAAAATATCTCGGGGAAGAACCCGGGGGACAGGGATCTCTTTTTGATAAAGAAAATAATGCCGGGCACTCTACGATTGACGATGTAGATGTAACCTACCGCACGGCCGTAACCGAAGAAGAGATCCGGGAGGTTGTCTCCAGTTTAAAAGAAGAAAAAAAGCTCTGTTTTGATACCGAGACAGACAGTACAGATGCAATTATTGCCAATTTGGTGGGACTTTCACTATCAGCCGAAAAAGGGATCGCGTTTTACATTCCCATGAATGTAGAGGGAGCACTGGATGGAAAAACAGTCCTAAAGCTGGTTGAATCCTTGTTTACAAACAGGGAGAGCGTAAAAATTGCGCAAAATTTTAAGTACGATTACCTGGTGCTTCAACGAGCCGGCCTGAAGGTAGAAAGGCCGGTCTTTGACACGATGGTGGCGGCGTACCTGATTGACGGGGCGCAAAAACTGGGCATGGATGCACTTGCAGAAAAGTATTTGAACTACACGCCGGTTCCCATCCAGACGCTGATAGGCAAAAAGGGGAAGTCGCAGAAGTCGATGGATGAACTGCCCTACTCCGATATTGCCGACTACGCTTGCGAAGATGCCGATATAACTCTGCAGCTTTATAAAATACTCAGCGAAAAACTGGAAGAGGATGAATTGATTGACATTGCTGAAGAGATCGAATTTCCCCTTATCCGCGTATTGTGCGAAATGGAACGAGCCGGTGTAGCTATTGATGTGGAGATGCTGAACGAGTTTTCCGAAGAGTTGACAAATGATCTTGAAAATTTACAGGAAACCATTTTTGAAAAAACGGGAGAAGAATTCAATCTGAACTCGCCAAAGCAGCTGGGAGAAGTGCTTTTCGAGAAACTTGACCTGCCGGCAGGTAAGAAAACGAAAACCGGGCAGTATTCAACCAGCGAAAGTGTCCTTACGAAACTGGCGGCTGAGTACGACGTGCCCGCCCTGGTGCTGGACTATCGAAGCCTGAGTAAACTACGATCAACGTATGTTGACGCACTGCCAAAACTGGTCAACCGGGAGACCGGCAGGATTCACACCGAGCTGAACCAGACCGTGGCAGCTACCGGTCGCCTCTCGTCGTCGAACCCAAACCTGCAGAATATCCCCATCCGTACCCAGCGCGGCCGTGAAATCCGGAAAGCATTTGTGCCTGCAAAAGGGTTTAAGATGCTGGCGGCAGACTACTCACAAGTTGAGCTAAGGGTCATTGCATCGATTTCTAAGGATGAGAATATGATCGAGGCGTTTAAAAACGGAGAGGATATCCATGCCCGGACCGCGAAAGAAATTTTTGGTCTCGATTCAATCGGGGAAGTTGATCAGAACCAGAGGCGGAAAGCGAAAGAGGTGAATTTTGGTATTCCATATGGCGTCAGCGCTTATGGCCTGGCAAATCGCCTCGGCATCAGCAACAGCGAGGGGAAAGAGATGATTGAGCAGTATTTTGAGAGATTTCCGGGAATTCAAAATTATATCGATGATACAGTGAAACAGGCAAAGGCTGACGGGTATGTAAAAACTTTGATGGGCCGCCGGCGTTATATTCCGGATATCAATTCACGGAACTGGAATGTCCGTGGATTTGCCGAACGTACGGCTATTAATATGCCGATACAGGGCACGGCTGCCGATATCATAAAGCTGGCGATGATTCAAATCCAGGAGTACCTGGACAAGAACGAGTGCAAATCGAGGATGCTGCTTCAGGTGCATGATGAACTTATCTTTGAAATTGCGGCTGAAGAGGAAGATACGCTGCCACAAACGCTTAAAGAGATGATGCAAAACGCCTACACGCTGGACGTACCCCTGGATGTTGAGATGGGACTCGCCGACAACTGGCTGGATGCACACTAACCGCAGTAGTATCATTCGCCTGGCCGAGCGACGCGACGGGATAAGTTGATTTGGCCATTAACTTTGCCGTTGATATCAATGATTTAGTGAGGGCTGATGGATTGGCACGACGCTCAGGACTGAATGCCGTCCAGCATATTGAGGTAGGATGCGTACCGCTCTGCGTCGATTTCTCCACGCTCAAATGCTTCGGCAACACCGCACTTCGGCTCGTGATTATGGGTACAGTTATTGAATTTGCAGTTGAGGCGGTACTCGTGCATTTCCGGGAAATAGATCGAAAGTTCATAAGGTTCAATTTGGACGAGGCCAAACTCTTTCACTCCGGGAGTATCCACCAGGTAGCTCTGGTCGTCGAGTGAAAGTAATCGGGCATACGTGGTGGTATGCATTCCTTTTTCGGAGTAGGATGAGATATCACCCACAGTGAGGTCGAGGGAGGGATCGAGCGCGTTGATCAGGCTGGTTTTTCCCACGCCGGAGTGACCAACAAATACCGATGTTTTGCCGCGCAGCTCTTTCCAGAGATTCTCAACAGACGCTTTATCGTGGATGGTGGTATGCAGAACAGGATAACCGATCGCCTTGTAGGTTTCAGTTGCAGCGGCCAGCTCGCGTTGTGCGCCGTCATCGGCAAGGTCGATCTTGTTGATGATGATCCCCGACGGAATTTCATAGGCTTCGCAGGCTACAAGAAACCGGTCAATAAAACCGCGTTTCATGTTTGGCTGGCGTATGGACTGAACCACCCAGGCCCGGTCGATATTGGCTACCAGGATCTGCAGCTTCTTATTACTGCGGGTGGCTTTGCGCGGAATATAGTTTTTCCGGTCGTGAATGGTATCGATCATGCCGCGGCCATCATCTGCCACCGTAAAGTCTACATTATCTCCCACCGCCACGGGGTTTGTGACGGAGGATTTTACAAGGCGAAATTTACCGGGAATGCGACAGTCGTACACCTTGCCGCCGGATGATACCTTGTACCACTTTCCCGTGGACTGGATCACTTTACCGGTTTTAGTCATGCGAAATGAGATCTGTTTTCCATGGCGTAAAGGGCAATCTAAGGTTTAGGTTTTGCATCTGTCTAATATATAAAAAAAGCCGCATTGGGTATATACCGATGCGGCTTCGAAATTATACAGTTGGCGGTAGGTTATTCCATTACGGCAACTTCTTCGCGGGCATCATCTGTGGAATTGGATGATGGCCTGTCTTTCTTGTGTTTTTCAGGAACATGGAAGAATGTTTCGGGATCCGTTTCGGGCTCATCCTCAAGGACGATATCAAGGAGAGGATCCATCCTTTCTAGATATTCCACATCTAAATCACCCATGATGTCATCTTCAATTTCCGAAACGTCTTTTTCATTCTTTTTCGGCAAGATAACTTTCTCGATACCGGCGCGCTTGGCCGCCAGAACTTTCTCTTTAATGCCACCAACAGGGAGTACAAGTCCTCGCAGCGTGATTTCGCCTGTCATAGCCAGGGTACCTTTTACTTTACGTTGTGTAAAGATAGATGCTACGGCCGACAAGAGAGAAATTCCTGCAGATGGACCGTCTTTGGGTACGGCCCCCTGGGGCACGTGAATATGAAGATCCCAATACTTGAACGCCTCTTCCGGGATTCCAAGTTCTTTATACCGGGCACGGAGGTAGCTGATCGCCAGCATGGCCGATTCTTTCATTACATCCCCGAGCTGTCCGGTAATATGCAGCTTCCCAGTACCTCGGCTTACACTTGCTTCAATGAAGAGAATGTCTCCTCCGTACTGCGTCCATGCCAGGCCGGTCGACACACCCGGAACGGTGGTGCGTTCAGCCGCATCGGAGAAAAATTTACGTTTACCCAGAATATCCTGGATATCGTTAACCCCGACGCTCATTTTCTCTATTTCGTCGCTCGCTATCTGTGCGGCAACATTCCGGCATACCGATCCAATCTGCCGTTCCAGGTTTCTAACGCCAGATTCCCGTGTGTACTGCTCAATAATCCGCTCAATAGCGGCTTTGGAGATCTTAATCTGCTTTTTATTCAGCCCGTTCTCCTCTATCTGTTTTGGAATCAGGTATTTCTTGGCGATCTGTACTTTTTCCTGGAGCGTATACCCGCTGATATTTATGATTTCCATCCGGTCGCGCAGTGGCGGCGGTATGGTATCCAGCGAGTTGGCTGTAGCAATAAACATCACCTTGGAGAGGTCGTAATCAAGCTCCAGGTAGTTATCGATAAAGGCGTTATTTTGTTCGGGATCTAAAACCTCGAGAAGGGCAGACGTTGGGTCGCCCCGGAAATCACTGCCCACTTTATCGATTTCATCCATCATCATGACAGGGTTTCCCGTACCCGCTTTTTTCATTGAGCGTAAAATACGTCCGGGAAGTGCCCCGATATAGGTTCTTCTGTGTCCCCTGATTTCCGCTTCATCATGGATGCCTCCCAGGCTGAACCGTTCAAACTTCCTGTTTAATGCGCGGGCGATTGATCGGCCGAGTGACGTTTTACCGACACCGGGAGGGCCATAAAAGCAGAGAATGGGCGCCTTCATATCTTTTTTCAATTTCAGAACAGCGAGATACTCGATGATCCGTTT
This sequence comes from Bacteroidota bacterium, assembly GCA_009909035.1. Taxonomy (GTDB): domain Bacteria; phylum Bacteroidota; class Rhodothermia; order Balneolales; family Balneolaceae; genus SW132. Next base: position 18,602 of record JAAAOB010000029.1, on the reverse strand, counting down.
TTTCACTTTCTCCAGGCCGTAGTGGTCCTCATCAAGAATTTTCCTGGCTCGCTTAAGATCCAGTTTGTCTTTAGAGGTCTCGCCCCAGGGCAAGTCAAGAATCCACTCGATATAGTTGTGAATGATTCCGTAGTTGGGAGAGGAGTTCGGGGTCATTTCAAGCCGCTGAAGCTCTTTTTCGACCGTCTCTCGTGCGTCCTCAGACAGACCTTTTTTCTCTTTCAATCGTTTTTTGAGTGATGCAACATCCTGCTGCTCACCATCTTCGCCCAGCGCTTCCTGGATAGCTTTCATCTGCTGACGCAGGTAAAAATCGCGCTGCTGGTCGTCAATATCCGATTTTACTTTTGTCCGGATTTCTTCGCTCAGATTTAAAACCTGGAGCTCTTTATTTAGATGCTCCATGACCGTTTCAAGTCTGTCGGAGAATTTTCTGACTTCCAGAATTTTCTGTTTGGCGGCGATATCCACCTGCAGATTTGATGAGATAAAGTTTAGCAGAAAGGCCGGGCTGGAAATATTGTTGATTGCAATCGAGGCCTCAGACGGAATATTCGGCGACAGATTCACAATCTTACTTGCTGTCTCCTTGATGGAGCGGATGGAGGCGTCGAGTTCAACGCCCGCAAGATCCATATCCTGCTTGTAGGGTTCTACATCGGCCCTGAAGAAGGGCTCTTCCTGTGTGATCGTAAGTACCTCAAAGATACTCTTGCCCTGAATCACAATGCTTTTGCTGCCGTCGGGCATCTTTATCAGCTTAAGGATTTGCGCAACCGTACCCATCTTGTAGAGATCATCCTTGGTAGGATTTTCTACAGATTCATCTTTTTGAGCCACAACCCCGATAATTTTATCATTTTCGTACGCCTCTTTCACAAGTTCAAGAGATCGATCGCGGCCTACGGTAATCGGTACCACTACACCGGGGAACAGGACCGTGTTCTTCAGTGGAAGAAGGGGGAGATTGTCCGGTATTTCTGATTCGGTAAGTCTTTTCTCCTCCTCCTCACTCATGAGCGGGATAGCTTGTTCGAAATCGTCGAAGCCATCGTTCGGGTCATCAAAAGATGTTGCTAATTTAAATCTTGAATCAAACATAAAAGATATTCATTTCTAATTTTTCTTTTTGAAACTGCAAACAGGAAGCCAAAAAAAATGTTGCCTCCATAACGTCAGGAGAGGCACAGGGGTTCTGCCAAATTGTGATCAAAAAAAATGAGGCTGACAGTTGGGCAGAAAATCATCAGGGGATATAGAATTTTAATGCCACAACGGATGCGCCTACAGGTTCTGTTGTCGGCCCTGAAGCTGTACTTCTAAACTGCATTGCAGCATTGAGGTCGAAATACCGGGTCTCAAGCCCTGCCCCAAAACTGTAATATCCCGGAAGTCCTGCCGCCAGCCGTGTTCCGGCACGAATTGGGAAAAATGGTAATGGACGAATTTCAGTGCCTAAAAAAGTAATAAATTTAGTGGACTGAAAAGCGTTATTCGAAAAACCGAGACGAAATTCACCGGTCACCTTCACCCTGTTGATTTGAAACAGGGCGCCCGACTGCAGCGCTGTTGGCAGCAGCTTTTGGAAATTATCTCGGTCCGGGAGCGATGTGTTCTGCAGCGGATGAGCTCCATTTTGACGAAGAAACTGAAAATCCTGGAGCAGGGCTCCCGCATAATAGCTATCGGAGAGTGGAGGCGGCTCTTCATTAACGGGTTCACTTGTTTCTGTTTCCGTTCGAAAAGGAGCATCAAAAAAGTGTACGAAACCGAGATCGGTAACCGACAGGCTTAGCCTGAGAGATTTTTGGGTTGACTCGTCCTCACGCCGCAGAAGGGATAGGTCGTCCCCGAACGTATAGATGTAGGTAAGCCCGAGGTCAATAGCCGCACCTACACCGGTTGGATTCATTACATCGGAGAGAAGATCAATTTCGTTTGCAGTATCAAACGGATCTCGTCCCGCAATCAGGCGTCCGGCTGCCTGACTGAAGACGCCGCTGCTTTCGTAGCGATAGGAAGAGCTCCTTTCCCAGGCTGAGGTATCGTCATCGCGATGGTAAACATTCGTAAATTTTGTTGAGTACATCGGGCCCGACAGAACCACTTTTGGCGCTATACCAATAACAAACCGGGATATTCGGGGGAACAGGCCGCTCAGAAAGGTGAATGACTCGCCGTATCCAAAAGAGAGTTCATGAAGCGTCTGGAAATCGTGTGTCAGTGACCGGTTCACCTGCTGCTGCCCGCCCGATTCTATCGGCGTAGAGTCGTAAAAGCCCCGCCCGACTGTGTAGCGGCTTCCCTGGCGGGACCGCAAGGCCAGGCCATAGCTTCTGTCTTTACCAAACCATTTTATGCCGAACCAGTTCAAATTGTAAACAGACGTGAGCTGCCTTGACGTTCTCTCATTGTTAAAATGGCGAGAAAGGATCGACTCACGCCGGGATTCATTCAGGGTGAACTGGCCGGCATCGGGTAGGTCATACAGCCTGCTCAATTCCTCAATACGATCCCCGGTATGTCTGATTTTGAGTGGCGTATCGAGGTGAAATCCACTCTCCAGAAAGGAGAACTGAACGCGATAATCCTTTTCACGCAGGTGAAGGTTTGCCGGGTTGATAAATAGTGCGTTGTACCCGGTGATGTAGGACGTGCCTCCGCCGCCAAGCCCCATGCTTACCGGGGAGTATGAAACTTGCGAGAGCCCGGTAATGGGAAAACCACAAAAAAGAATCAGGATTAAAAATTTAGTCGGTAAGTTCAAAAGCGGAATGCGTTGGGATGAGGAAACGGTTTGTAATTATAGCTTTGTGTGCTGTAGTAATTCTGGTGCTTTTCCTGAGAATTGGATCCTGGGCAGGTCATTTTGTTCCGGTTGTTCTTCAGAGAACTTTCAGGCGCGCGGCACGCAACATGAGCGTTTTCTGTCCTCTCTGTTTAAAAAATACAACAACTTTTGAATCTTTGCCTGATCCGGTTCTCTGTAAGATTTTTCCCGGCCCAAACGTAGGGTGCATTACCGTTGTGCCGGCCTGGTACGGGTCGTCATCGTAGGTGGTTTCAAAGTCAAGCCCGCTGTTGGACGGTTTTTTACTCTGTTTCGGTTTTTTCCAGTCATATTCAATTTCTGTTCCGTAATCTATCGTCGTCTCGTCGTTCTCGAACCGGTCTCGTTTCTGCTCAATGGTAGCGCCTGATTCGGTCCGAACCACGCCCGGATCCACCTCGTCAAGAAAGCGGGACCGCATTTGTTGTGTCTGTTCTCCGAACCGGTAGCGCATTTTTGCAAAACTGAAATAGAGCGTCTCTTCGGCACGGGTAATAGCCACGTAGAACAGGCGTCGTTCTTCTTCAAAATCGGCCTCTTCGCCATTTCTGCCCCCCATGGGAAATAGTTTTTCTTCAAGACCCACGATAAACACAACCGGGAATTCCAGCCCCTTCGAACCATGAACCGTCATCATTGTAACAGCCGGTTTATCTTCGTCATACTTATCGGTGTCCGTAATCAGGCTGATTTCCTGCAGAAAAGAGCTGAGGGTCGGTTTTTTGTTATGCTGTTCGTAATACGAGATGGCATTCTGGAGTTCCAGGATATTGTCGCGACGTGTCAATGCTTTGGCACTGTTCTCTTCAATCAGCGACTTTACATATCCACTTGCGTCAAGCATTTTCTTGGTTGTATCCAAAAGTGATGCTCCCTGCTCCAGTTCTTTGCGCAGGTTGTGGATCATTGACACAAAATTACCTATTCGCGATATGGCCGGCTTGTAGAGATCGGTGCCCTCCACATCCTGAATAATAGACCAGACGGACCGCTTTTGATTGCGGGACTTTTTCAGGAGGTCATTCAGCGTTTTTTTCCCAATGCCCCGGCTTGGTTCATTTATAATTCGAAGCAGCGCCTGTTCATCTTCAGGGTTTACCAGGAGCGTCAGATAGGCCAAAACATCTTTTATCTCTTTGCGCTGGTAGAAGGAGAGGCCTCCTACAAGCTGGTAAGCAATGCCTTTTCTCCTTAACGCCTCTTCAAACACCCGGCTCTGGTAATTTGTGCGGTACAAAATGGCAAAATCGTTGTTGGTGTAACCATCCCGCATCTTCAAATTCTGAATATGCTGCACCACCCTGTTGGCTTCATCCCGCTCATCAAAATTTTCAAGAAGGGTGATGGGGTGGCCGTCCGCATTCTCAGTCCAGAGCGTTTTTTCAAGCTGTTTATCATTGTTTTTGATAATAGAATCAGCGCACTGAAGTATGTACTTCGTGGAGCGGTAATTCTGTTCCAGCGGCACCTGTTTGGCTTCGTTATAGTCGCTTTTAAAATTCAGAATATTAGAAATATCAGCACCACGGAATGAGTAGATACTCTGGGCATCATCACCCACAACGCAGATATTTTGATACTTCTCTGCCAGCATGCGGGTCATCTTGTATTGGGCGTGATTGGTATCCTGGTACTCATCAATCAGGATATGTTTGAACCGGTCCTGGTATTTTTCCAGCACATCCGGATGTTGTTCAAACAGTTCAATGGGTTTAATCAAAAGATCGTCAAAATCCATGGCGTTTGCCTGACGAAGCCTCACGTCATATACTTCAAAGACGCGGGCCGTTATATCATCGAGCGTGCTGCTGACAAACCGGTGTTTGTAATCATTCGGGGTGATAAGCTGGTTCTTGGCATCGCTGATCTTACGCTGAATGGTGCGCGGGCGAATTTCTCTCGGATCGTAGTTTAATTCTCCGAGAATGAGTTTAATGGCCGATTCTGAATCTGAGGTATCGTAGATGGAAAAGTTTGAGTCGAACCCGATTTTTTCCGCCTCAAACCGCAAAATTTTTGAGAATATTGAGTGAAATGTCCCCATCCAAAGCTTGCCGGCCCTGTCGCCAATGAGCGACCGGATACGGTCCTGCATCTCCCGGGCGGCTTTATTGGTAAAAGTCAGCGCCAAAATTTCATGAGGCATTGCTTTGTGCTGCTGCAGCAGGTAGGCGATGCGGTAGGTCAACACCCTGGTTTTGCCGCTGCCGGCACCCGCGATGATGAGAAGCGGGCCTTGAGTGTGCGTTACCGCTTTCTTTTGCTGTTTATTTAATCCGTTCAGGAAATCAACGGATCCTTTTGATCCGGAATTTTGATCTGGCTGGAGGGTGAATTGCTTCATATTGGGGTTGAGGATCAGCTGTTTTACGCTTCGGTTCAGCTTTGAAAGTTACAAATTAATCCGACAACCTTTGGGATTAGATCTTCAAAAAAATCAGGAAAACATATCTGCTTGAAACGCTTGAACCTTAAAATTGAGAGCCTGCTGTTATAAGCCTTTTTATTCTATTCTCGCCGATGTCGCAGTGTTGCGCTGAGAGGGGATTGACCTTTGTCATGGGAGACAATCTACCGGTACCATTGATGAACAGACTTATAGCAATCGCAATCATATTTTGGAGTGCTATGTTTGGAAACAGATGTGGCGGAAGTCCCACGATCGGTACCGGGGCACGGAACCTGCAGGCAAGGATTCTAATGGTCCCGATTCGTGCATAAAAAATACATAAGATTATCCGACCAATGTAATCTGCAGATCCATAAGGTTGTTGCCTGTAGGGCCCGGCTTGATATGGCCGCCGGCCTTTTCAAAAAAGTGATAGCTGTCGTTTTCCCGCAGGTATTCCATGGGATCGATCCCGGCTTCTTCCGCTTCGCTGTAGGTTTTATTGGTAACCACAGCCCCGGCTGCATCCGTGGGGCCGTCGATTCCGTCCGTTCCGGCGCTGAGAAAACAGATCTCTTTCTTGTGCTGTTTGAGGCGTGCCGCCATACGCAGCGCAAGTTCCTGGTTGCGTCCGCCCAGACCACTTCCGGTTACGTGAACGGTGGGCTCTCCGAATGTAATGATGGCATATTTTGAGCGCCAGTCGTCCGGAAGGTCGTCAATTTTTTTGGCAAGCATCTCTTCAAAATCATCAATTGGGCCATCCCAGGGCTCTTTAGCCAAACGAGGTGTGTAGCCAAATCCATCCGCAATTTGAGCCGCCCTGTCCGCAAGCTTCGAGGCCGAAGATATGATGAAGGAGTAGTGATTCTCGAAATCTTGTGTCGTCCTGTAAGTATTATTGCGCGCTTCTTTGTCCATTTCTACGGCCAGCAGCTGTCGTGCAGCGTGGGGAATCTGCTGATAAATCTCATATTTTTTCAGTACCTGGAAGGCGCTGGTTGCGGATATTGTCTGTGCCACAGACGGCCCGCTGCCAATCATGCTTTTGTTGTCATCGGGAATATCGGATATCATAAGGTCGATCAATTTCGTGTGACGCAAGGAGTCCAGAATCTGTCCCCCCTTCACACTTGAAAATACTTTTCGAACGGTGTTAATTTCATGTATGGAGGCGCCTGATTCAATCAATAACTCGTAAATATCTCGGACCTCGTGCACTTCAAGATTTCCAGCCGGTACACAAAAAAGAGAGGATGTGCCTCCGGAAACGAGATTTAAAACAAGGGCTCCGCGCGGGATCGATTTCATAAACCGGACGAGCTCCAGCGATGAAGACAGGCTATCGAGGTCAGGCAGCGGGTGGGAGCCTTTAAACACCTGGAACCTGTGATGAACCTTATGGTGATCGGGTGATATGACAATGCCATCTTTCACCCTGCTGCCAAAAATAGATTCGGCGGCCGCACCCATCGAAACCGATGCTTTTCCAAAACCAATAATATAGACAGGTTGCCCGGGCTCAACCGAGATCGTCGTTCCCTGGATTGTGATCTCTCCTGTTTCTGTATTCCACCGCACCTCTTCGGGTAGTACTTTTGCGGGAGAAACATAATCAAGGGTTTGAGAAAAAATATTTTTAGCGTCTTCTGATAAGCTCATATGAAGTATAGTTTTTTGTTGACATACATCCGGTTCGAGATGGATCTCGGCCGGTATTTATCTTGTATCATCGAATAAAATCCGATGTAAGTTATAAAAATTTAAGCATTGTATGATCTGGTTTAGCTGATTAAGTTCAGTTAAAATCACTATCGAATAGAACGGATAAAGAATGGATAGAAAACGAACGGTACTCTTAACCGGCTGCACTCGGGGGATCGGGCTCGAGATAGCAAAAGCGTGCCTGGAGAAGGGATGGCATGTTGTGGGCACGGCACGCCAATCGGCATTTCCAAAAACCATTGCAGATCGTGAGCACTTCACGGGGATCTATGCAGATCTGGAGCACCACCAGAATTTTAAAAAAGAGATTCAGCCCTTGCTGAAACAGTATCGTCCGCAGGTACTGATTAACAATGCGGGTGTATTTGAAGACGCAGATTTTTTGTCAGAAGATGAAGCGTGGCGTTCGGTGTGGGATCGAACAATGAAGGTAAATCTCACGGCTCCGGCACTGTTAAGCAAATGGTTCTTGCGGCAATGCCGTGATGAAGAAGCCAAAGGGATCATCATCAACATTGCCTCGCGTGCATCGTATCGCGGCGACACCCAGGAGTATGCCGCCTACGCCGCATCGAAGGCGGGCCTTGTAGGGCTGACCAAAAGTATTGCACGGGATTTTAGCCGGGATGGGATTGTGGCGTATTCGGTGGCCCCCGGGTTTATTGAAACGGATATGGCAACGAGCGCCGTAAAGCTGCTGGGTAAAGATCATATTACTGCAGGATCTGCTTTTGACGAGATCACCCAGCCGGAAGAGGTAGCACGTCTTGTCGTTTTTCTTGCAACCGGAAAGGTGCCACACGCAACTGGACAGACCTTTCACATCAATGCCGGATCCTATATGATATGAAAATCATTTCGATAAAATTTCTATGTAAATTTACTTAATCAATTACGCTGCAATTGATTAAGTATTTACACATAGAAAAAGTATCCAGGATCTAATATTTTCAACCCTATTAAAAACAAATATTTATGAAAATCCTATACATTTTTCCTCATCCAGACGATGAATCTTTTGGGCCGGCTCCGGCGATCTCCGCACAGTTACGGCAGGGACATAGCGTCTATCTGCTGACGCTTACGAAGGGTGAAGCTACAAAACAGCGCCATCGCCTTGGGGTTACCAAGGAGGAGATGGGCATGATCCGCTTCAGGGAAATGCAGTGCGTAGAGAAAACACTGGGCCTGAGCGGGATGACGGTATTGGATCTGCCTGACGGAGAGCTTAAGAATCTGGACCCGATGGTCATTGAAAAGGAAATTGAGAAAGAGATTCACCGGCTGCAGCCTGATGTTGTTGTCACCTACGCGGTCCACGGTATCAGCGGGTTCCATGATCACCTGGTAAGCCATGCCGTAGTGAAAAACCTCTATTGCAGAATGAAGAGAGAGGGAGTCGGGTATCCAAAACGCCTGGCCTTTTTTACAAGAATGGGAGACGTGGACACGAAGGGAAAATTTCGGCTGGAGGCATCTGCCGATGATGAGATCGATTTTATTCAAACATGCAGTGATGAGGATATGCAGCTTTTTCGGGATGCGCTCGATTGCTATGAAACGTACCAGGAGATCATTGAGAAAAGCGGGGTTAAGGAGGTTACGACGAAACAGGTGCCATTCGAAATATTTGGGGAAAAATTCGAGAAACCCCTGGAGAGCCTGGCCGAACTAATTGAATAAAAAATATCCTCATACTATTTGATATCGCCTGAGGATCTGCCGGCCCAACCCAACGCCGTGCACAGACCAATCAGGATCATGCAAAGGGAACACCGTATTACCTACCCGTTGGGAATTTTACCGGTCAGCATGGTATTCAGTTTCTCTCCGCCGCGGATGCCAAAGTCGAGCGTGCGGATTGGGAATGGAATCATAATGTCGTTTTGAGCAAACGCCTGACTTATGGCAATAATTGCATCATTGCGTGCTTGCCAGTAATCCGGATTTGTGGCAAAAGCAACCCAGAACCGGATTTTAAAATTAATCGAACTGCTGCCAAACTCATCGTAGTAAAATTCAATTCCCTGGTCAGACAGAACATGATCGATCTGGTCAACAGCTTTCAGGGCCACGTCGCGTGCCTTCTCAAGATCATCACCGTAGGATACCCCGCATGAAAGATCAATTCGCCGGAGACCGGTAGCCGTAAAATTCTCCATGGGATTTTCAAAGACTTTCTTATTGGGGATATATACCAGCTGGCCGGTTACAGTTTTTATGATCGTATTTCTGAGATTTAGTTTTTGTACGGTTCCGTAGTAGTCGTTGGTTTGGATGATGTCACCGATTCCAAATGGATGACGAATGGATAGAATGACCCCGGAGATGAAATTTGACGCGATATCCTGAAATGCAAAACCGAGAGCCAAACCGATGATACCGGCACCGGCAAGCAGCGAGGTAACGGCACCGTCGAGCTGAAGTACACTCAGGGCGATGAAAATCCCGACACCGAGAATCAATATGTTTATTACAGTTTCGAGCAGGTTGGTGATGGTCCTGTTGGCGGTCACCGTAGAGAGTAGTTTGGTCACCGCTTTCCGGGCGAGCTTTCCAATCACATAAAACAAGATCAGAATGAAGAGGGCAACGACCAGGTTTGGAAGCATCTCGATCAGCCCCGTTATCCAGGTTTCAATTTTGCCCATTACAATTCCATAGGCATCATTTAGCTCGGTTGTGTCCATAGGTTTAATCCATTTGTCAAAATTTGCGTTTAAAAGGTACTGTATATCAGGTTCAATCTCAGGGTAAATTCCATATGTTGCCCGTAATGATCTCGAGACTGTTTCCGGCTGGGTCCCGAAAATAAAATGAGCGGGCTTTCGTACTCCAGATCACTTCAGATTCAATGTCTATATCGTGCTCAATTAATCTGGATTTCCACTCTCTGTAACGGTTTTGGTCCACACTAAACGCAATGTGAACAGAGCCGGAGTCTCCGTGAAGTGGTATCGGGTTGCCATCAACATCCGTTTGATGACGAGAGGTATGATCGGGATTGAAGATAAGAAGCATGCTATTTTCGCACTTGTAAAACAGGTGCCGGGTTTCCTCTTTTGCAACAAGTTCAAAGTCCATGAGCTGAGAGTAAAAGTATTCAGCCTCCTCCAGGTTTTTAGCATACAGGCAAGTCTCGGTAATGTTCAGCATCTCATCAAATTCATTTCATCTGTTCTGATTTCTTATCGAGTGAACAGGAACTTTTTTGGATATTGATCTCAGTAAATTGAAAAAATAAAGAGAAATCCGTGGACCGGTGATTGCTGCTCTTTCGTATGTATTCAATCACCTTTAAAAGTGCATAAATGATGAGACAAATGACAACCAGCCGGCCGGTAACTTTGTCTGCGGTATCGATTCGGAGATCTATTTGGAACAATCGATCACCAACCTCCGGTACCGGGTTCACCTTTCACGGGGCCAACAATCTCAGCGGTCATCCATCCACCGTAAAAGCCGCCCGGCTGTGGTTTTACGCTTTCTCCGTCTACGTAACACGCCACCATTGCGGGGTAGAACGAGAAATATCCTGCAATCTCTTTAAATGCCTGGCTGGGATCTTCATAGCTCCAGCACGCGCGCCCTGCCTGCTGCCCGCCGGCCTCGATCGTCCAGTAAGATGCTTTTCCCTTCCATTCACAAATACTGCCACCTCCTGCAGGAATCAGCAACTCTCTGTTTACATCACCGGGCGGCAGATAAAACGTCGGGGGACTTGCGGTTTCCAGCACGCGCACAGCTGCCTCAGAAGAGGCAATGGGCACGTCATTTATCATCACTTCAACCCGTCTGGTGTCATTCTCCAGGGCAGGGGGGCGCGGGTAATCCCACACGGACTCCTCGTTTGGCCCCGGGTTGTCTGCAAATGAAGGTCGTTTTGTTCCGTCGTACGTCCACATGGTTTGATCGATCTAATTTGTTGTTCGGTTTACAGTGTTAACTTATTCCCGGCCCGCACCGTTTTGTCGGTGAAATAAAAGTAGGTTTAGACCCGGGTGTGGATCTTTTGTCAGAACAGGAGTCCGAAACATATAATCATTTTGCAAGTCCCCGGCGGCCAAAAGCAAATGCACTGCGAATCCCACGATTTGGTGCTCATTCACAAAATGACCGGCGGCTCTGCCGGGTGAAGGCTGTCGGGGATTATATGCTCTCCATCGTTTATAGTGGATCTTTACTGATACTCACGTAGCTTGTTTTTCGATTGACTTTGATCTCTAAAAGCGTGGTTGTATTTCCGTAGAAGAGAGTCGGCAGATGGCTTGAGTTTTCCTCATTATCCGACCTGAAAATAACGACTTTTTGCAGGGATTGAACATCGTAATAGATCCCTTCATCAACCTCCGGCACGAAAAGATTCATCACCAGTACAAAGTCACCAATCTCTTGTTTGGTATGTTCGATCAGGTTATTGAGCCTGTCAACATTCACCAGGAGTCTGCGAAAACTACTTTCTTTGGTGTGAGTATGGATTTGGTCCAGCATTTCGGACTGAAACTTTTCAGATAGAGACTTCTCTTTCATATTAAAATATTTATTCCCCGGCAGCAATCCGCTCTCTTCTTTCCCGGCCTGGTAGATGTCGAACTCCAGCGTGTAGTCATTCACCGGTTCTCCATGATCATCGATGGCCCGGATGATGAACTGCTGAAATCGGCCATATTTATCCACATCCTGTTTGATGTGTGTACGGTATGCGGTGTCGGTAATTTTTTTGCATCTCTTTTGATGTTCCCTGAACAGGGCCGGTGTTGACACGGTCAGTGCATCAATTGTGCGATCGATCACCTGCCCCGATGTCTTTTCAAACTCCCCGACGATCGATCCGTGATCGATTCCCGGCAATACACCAAATGCAAAATCATCCGCTGTCTCTATCTGCTCCCATGTGTGAGGGGTATCGGGATCCGAAAAATCAACTTTAAGCTTTACACTGTTCAGAGTGGTACCGGATATTACAACCGTGCCATCGGTGCCCGGCTTGTTTACCCAGCCACGGATGCCGCCGTAATCTTCCATTCCGGTGAGGATGGTCAGCTTTATATGGTCTGGATTGAAGCAGTCTCCGCCATAGCTGAAGATATCTCGGTGAGCGAGTGTCCACTGATACGGGCTGGCCAGTTCAAGACCATCCAGAAGCCGGCGTCCAACCTCCAGAAAATCCCCGATTTTCCAGCGGCCCTTTACAAGCCGGCCCAGGAACGATTTTCCCCGGTGTGCCAGCGGTGATCCGAAGTTAGCAGGTGCAAGCATCACCAATCGTTTCACAGGGCACTGGTCAATTCGGCCGGCGTAATATCGCCAGATCCAGTGCCGGATAACAAGTCCCCCGGTGGAATGGACCACGATATTTATCTCGGCATTCCCTGTACCGTCACGGTTCAAAATTCCCTTCTCAATCATCTGCTGATTCAGCCCGTCGACCACGTCATTGAAGGTAATATTGTCGGCACGAGATTGATAATCTCCGTAAAGAATTGTGTCTACCGTGCCAACACCCCGCTCTTGCAGGCGTTCCTTCATGTGGATGAATGAGTTAGAGCAGTCGCTCCATCCATGTATAATAAGTGTAATTGATTCTGCCATCCCAGCCTCCCTGTATTTATGGTTCGATTATGTTTATCTCTGAATTCTTCTCTTTGGTATATACACAAATCAGCCAACATTTGGAAGAGGGTGAATTGTAGAGGAAACGGTGGAGTTGGTACATCCGCATAACGGGCAGCAGAATGCAGAATGAAGGAGCTCTTGTAAAAAGCTGAGCTTGTTCAACAATCGAAATTCTGTTATTCTTGATGGCATCTATAAAAAAACTCAGATTTTACGGCGTGATGAAAAATAACAGAGTTCTGTATGTTCTTGTGATGGTATCGATTTTTGCAACGGCCTGTGCCGGGAGGGACGAATCACCGGGGGATATACGAACCGGGGATCTGCCGACTCTGGAGATTGAACAGCTCTTTACCGTAAGTGAAACGCCGGCGGGTGATATCCGCCAGGTAAACATTGTGAAAACCAACAGAGATGGCGAGTTGTTTGTGTCAGATTGGGGATCGTATAAAATTCACCACTACACTGCAGATGGTACTTTTCTAACAAGTATTGGCGGCGAGGGGGGAGATACAGGAGAGTTCTTGTTGATAAACTCTTTAGATTTCGATGAACAAAATCGCCTGATTGCCTATGACGACCGCCTGAAGCGCCATACCATATTTGAACAGTCAGAAGGTGAATGGGCTGTTGCCGATACGTTTTCATTCTCACCATCTCCTGCAGGTATGGTTCACTATTTAAACGATCGCCTGCTGCTGACTCAAAAGACAGTTGACGAACGGCTGAACGAGAACCTGTTTCAGCTCTACCGTGTGCTGAAGATTGGTACGCTGGATGGAGAGTGGGCAGGCAATGACTCCCTCCGGGTCAAATCTCACCAGATGCTTGCTGAAGAGCGAATACCGCCGGAAGAGGCTCCGTTTTCACATCGGACGTACCTGCAGGCTGATCGGGACGGAATGTTTTATGTGTTGGAAACGGAATCGTTCCGGGTTACGACATATGATACCGGACTGAACCCAGTGGATACACTCTATGCTCCTGTTGCACGCCTCTATCTGCAAGAGAAGGATCAACAGGATGCTCGTGCCCGGGTAACGGCCGATCTTCGCCATTTATCGGACCGTTTTCTGCCCAATACAAAACCTGTGGCAAGGAATTTTGTGATTGATGACAACAAAAGGATGTGGATACGCACCTATGATTCACCGGAATACCTCGTCATAAATAGTGAAGGTACTCCGCTGGGCAGTTTTGATTTGCCCGTCGGTTTCAACCTTCATCATGTGGCCGGCAACAGACTTTATGCCTCGGGTACGATGGCAACAGGAGATGAAGTTCGGGTTTTCAGATACTCCATGCCGGAATAGAGCAAGGAAAGGTTCACAACCGTACCTTTCTGGCAGACGTGGTTTTTCTAAAATCAATGATTTGCCTACCTCTGTGGCAGCACGTGTTCGTATTTGGAATGAACTGCGAATATTTAAACGGTTCGTCCAATCCACTGTTTTCAAGCTACACTGTAAAAGCAGTCCTGCACGCCTGCACCTATAACCGTTGTACACGTACATCATTTGTTAAACTATATTAAAAAGAGGCTTCTTTTTAATTCATGAAATTAAATGATGTAATAGCGGGGTTATAATTCCAACGGAACTCCTTATCATTATCAAAAATGAGGCTACTTCACAATTTAAAATCAAAACAAGACGTTGAATAAAATAATCATTGGTATTACAATACTTTTAATAAATGGTCTGCTGCTGGCCGGCTGCGGATCCGAATCATCAGAGAATGGAAGAGATTTTTCACAAATGAGAGGCGGGGGCGGCTCGGCGACAAGTGTTGAGGCAGTACCTGTCCAAAGTTCAACTATTTCTGATCAAATTCGGTCTTTCGGCACAATCCGGGCACAGGATGTGGTAAATATTACTCCCCAGGTTAGCAACCGAGTGACTGAAATTTATGCTGATCTAGGGGATTCTGTAAGCCAGGGCGATCTTCTGGCAAAAATTTATGACGTACCGTTCCGGGATGCATTTGAACAAGCTCAGGCACAATTTGAACAGAGCCGGATAGCTTTTGAGCGAGATAGTGCACAGTTTGCACGACAGAAACAACTCTTTGATTCCGGCGCTATCAGCTCATTGGAATTTGACGAAGCCAAAGCTACCTATAATACCAGTCTTTCACAGCTCGAATCTTCAAGAGCGGCGATTTCGAATTCCAGGGAAGATCTCGAAAACACGGAAATTCGCAGCCCGGTAAACGGTGTAATTCTGAGCCGATCCATTGCCGAGGGGGATGTAGCCACAACAGGCACAACGGCATTCGAAATTGCAAACCTTGTGGGGTATGAAACCCGTCTGTTCCTTACGATGGACGATTGGAATGCCGTTACCCTTGGCCTGCCCGTGGAGCTGCAAATGAGCAACAGCCGGCAACGTATTGCGCGCGGCACAATTTCCAGGATCAGCCCGCAGCTTGATCCCGAAACAGGTTTGGGCGAGGTGGTCGTCAGCCTGGTGGATGTAACCCCACGTGTACGGCAGGGAGTTCTTGCCGAATCACGCATTACGCTTGAGACACGGGAGAATACTATTGTGATTCCACGAACAGCTATGATGGAGAACGTGGAAACCTACATTGAGCCGGAAACCAACACCGTGGAATTACGGCGCAACTACTCGGTTTTTGTGGCTCAAGGTGACTCGCTCGCCATTCGAAAACAGCTTACCCTTGGCCTGGAACAGGGTGAGCGCGTAGAGGTGCTGAGCGGCCTGAACGAAGGAGAAAAACTGATTGTAACGGGCCAGTCCGGTTTGCGGGATAGCTCAAAAGTTCGGGTAGCCGGGCAGGAACAGCCGCTGCCGGATCGCGGCGGAGATATCGATGTGATGCAGCAGGCAGGCGATGAGCAATCATCGGCCCAGAGCGGAACCAGTGAATCAAACAGCAACTAACCAGCTAATGAAGAATCTATCAAAACTTGCTGTAGCCCGGCCGATAACGTTTTTAATGACAAGCCTCATCCTCATTGGGTTTGGTATCTTTGGCCTCTCAAACCTGAGGCTGAATCTCTACCCGGACGTATCGTTTCCGACCATCACCATTTTTACCACGTATGAAGGGGTAGCTCCGGGCGATATGGAGACGCTGATAACCCGAACGATAGAGGAGTCTGTAGGTAGTGTTTCCGGCATTGAGCGTGTCCGGTCCATATCAAGCCAGGGCTCATCGGTGGTGCGCCTCAATTTTAGCTGGGGCACAGACCTGTTTTTTGCGGAGACGGAGGTGCGAAAACGGCTGGACCAAATCAGGCGGAGTTTACCGCAGGATGCCGAACAGCCAATTGTCTTTTCGTACGATCCGAATGATGAGCCGATTGTGGTGTTAACATTAACATCGGATACCCGGAGCTCGCGTGAGCTCAGAACGTTTGCCACCCAGCAGCTTGAACAGCGGCTGGAACGAATACCGGGGGTAGCATCAGCGGCGACCGCCGGGGGCCTCGATCGCCAGATTAATGTTCAGCTTAGTAACCGGCAAATGCGCGCCTACGACATCGATATTGGCACAATAGCTTCAACCCTTCGCCAAGAGAATGTGCAGGTGCCTGCAGGTGAACTCTCGGAGGGAGAAACCTCGTACTCTTTACGGACAATCGGCGAATATCAAAGTGTAGATCAGATTCGAAACAGCATCGTGGCTGTTCGCGATGGCAACCCGGTTCACCTTGGTGATATTGCAACGGTTGATGACGGTATTTCACAGCCGATCGGGAATGTGCGGGTGGACGGTAGCGATGGGGTTATCCTAAACATCTACAAGTCAAGCGATAGCAACATTGTGACGGCAGCCGGGGGTGTGATGGACTCCATTGATGAATTACGGCGTCTTCTGCCGGCAGGTTCAGAACTGGATGTTCTTACCAACCGTGCCGATTTTATCGAGCTGTCGATCCGTAATCTTGTAATTACGGCACTACAGGCCATCTTCCTGGTGATGGTGATGCTGCTCATCTTCCTCAGGAGCGGCCGTTCGGCTCTGATTGTTGCGATCTCCATACCTGTATCGGTTGTTACGACATTTAGTATTATGCACTGGGCGGATGTAAGTTTAAATATTATCTCTCTGTCCGGATTAACGCTGGCGGTAGGCCTGGTGGTGGATAATGCGGTGGTGGTCCTGGAGAACATCTTCAGATTTAAAGAGGATGGGGAAGACGGATCCACATCATCGGTAGCAGGTGCTCAGGAGGTGGCAGGTCCGGTTGTGATGAGTACACTCACAACGCTGGTTGTATTTTTGCCGGTGCTGTTTGTTCCGGGGATCGCAGGATTGCTTTTCCGCGATCTGGCGCTCACCATCTCATTTGCACTCATTGTATCCGTGCTGGTGGCTCTTACGCTGATACCGGTGATGAGCTCCCGGCTTTTTCAAAAAGAGCTCGAGGATTCCGGCGGCGAAAAATCACTATTTCGCCAACTGCTCGACTGGAGCAAGCAATCCGTCAGAAATCGCATTCTCTCCCTGCCGCTGTTTTTGATTCTGATCCCGATCTATCCGTTCATTTTTCTCTTTCGTGAGATCGGTAGCCGGGTCGGAACATTTTTCTCAGAAAAGATTGCACCCTGGCTAACCCGCAGCCTGGATAGGCTTGAACGATTCTATAACGGCCTGATCGTGAAATCACTGAAGCGAAGCGGCCTTGTGGTATTGGGCTCTTTTGCTCTGCTGATTTTGTCACTGCCGATATTTTATCTTCTCGGCGGTGAATTTTTCCCCGAAGTGGATGAAAATTACATCGTCCTGGAAGTACAGAGAGAACCCGGTGTGAACCTGTTCGAGCTGGAGCGGTCAATTCAAAGTGTGGAGCAGATCATCCGTGACGAGGTGCCCGAAGCACGGCTGGTTGTTTCCGATTATGGTGATAAAACGGGCATTGAGGGAGCGGATAACCCGGGGGGAAACCAGGGAACGGTGCGTGTAGAACTGGTGCCCGTGGATGAACGCGATCGCAGCCAGTTTGAGATTACGGCCAGCCTGCTGCAGTCGCTGCGTAGTGTGCCCGGTACGAATATTAAAGAAGTTCGTGAGGATCCGCTGAGCCCGGACGGCGAAACCGGACTGATCGTTCAGATATTTGGCTTCGATCCCGATGTGCGCCAGGAATTATCCTCTATCGCTATGAACGGCCTTCGTGATACAGAGGGCATTGCGAGCGTATTCAGCAGTGCTGAACAGGGCCGACCCGAATTACGCATTGATATGGATCGCGAGAGGATTTCGCGTGTTGGATTGAACACTTCGCAGGTGGCAACCGCCGTAAGCAATGCCGTGCGCGGCAATGTGGCAACAACGTTTGTTGATCAAGGGGTGGAGTTTGAAGTCCTGGTTCAGCTTAGCCCGATCGACCGTGCCGAATCTACAGCTCTTGAAGAGATACAGATACAGGCTGCGGACGGCACCTGGATGCCGCTGAAAAACCTGGCGCGGATTGAGCGGTATTCCGGACCCTCCAGTATTCTCAGGGTGAACCAGGAACGTATGGTGGAAGTTGAGGCAGATCTCGCGGGAATTGATCTTGAAACCGCAACGGAACGGGCCCGCTCTGTCCTGAACCGCATGGACTGGCCGGAAGGGTACCGGTACGAGGTTGCCGGTTCTGCTGAAGATCAGCAAGAGTCTTTTTCCTATCTCGTCATAGCTTTCATGATTGCGGGAGTTTTAACCTATATGGTTATGGCCTCCCAGTTCGAAAGCCTTGTAGAACCGCTGATTATCATTGTCACGATTCCGCTGGCGCTCACCGGTGTTCTTCTGATGCTGTGGATCACCTCCACTCCCATCAGCGTAACGGCAATGGTTGGGCTGGTGCTCTTGACGGGTATCGTGGTTAACAACGGAATTGTTATGATCGACTATATTAAAATTCTGCAGTCTCGCGGACAGGAGAGGCTGAGTGCGATTGCAAATGGAGCATCCAGGCGGTTACGACCAATCCTGATGACTGCCCTCACAACCATCCTGGCCATGGTGCCGCTGGCGCTTCAGCTTGGCGCCGGATCGGAGACCTGGAGCCCGATGGCACGAACG
>JAAAOB010000011.1 GCA_009909035.1 Bacteroidota bacterium | reverse complement strand
CGCATTTCCGGTCAAGGAACTGGAAAAAAACGCTAACCTTCTACCGCGACCTGCTTGGCTGTAAAACCGGCCGCAGTTCGGGTAAATGGATCGATTTTGTTTTTTTGGGACACCATGATGCCGCTCAAATCAATGTGGATAAATCCGACAAGTTTTTTTACCGACGAACTGTAATCTTTGTGTTTACTCAATTGTGTGTGAATGATTCTGAATCTACTTGAAAATGTTTGTACAAAACTTGAAGCAGTTGATATTCCATATATGCTGACAGGCAGTCTGGCTATGAATATTTATACTGTTCCAAGAATGACCAGAGATGTGGATATTGTTATTGACCTGAAGTATGATGATGCAGATGATTTCTTCGGTTTATTCAGCAGTGGGTATTACCTTTTCAAAGATGGCATTAAAGCTGAAATTCGGAGACAAGGGATGTTTAATGTAGTTGATTATAACTCTGGTGAGAAGATAGATTTTATAATTCGAAAAAACACTGAATTTCATATTCAAGAATTCAAGAGAAGAAGAAGAACAGAGGTATTTGGCTTTAAGGCCTGGGTAGTTACGGCTGAAGACTTGATTATATCCAAAATAAAATGGATGCAGGATTTGGAAAGTGAAACCCAAAAACGAGATGTTGTAAATTTGTTGAGTATTTCCGGTATTAATCAGGAATATGTAAAAACGTGGTGCGATAAATTGAATCTGAATACCTATAATTTAATTTGAAATGAAAGATACAACTCCTGAGGCAGAGAGATTACAGCGAGAGATCATCCATTCAAAAACTGACTATGCGAGAGCTATGATGGGTATCGATATGATAGAAAGCACTCGTAAAGTTGTTATGAATAGTATAAGGGAAAAGAAACCTGATTTATCTGAAAGAGAAGTGGTCGCTGAACTTTTTGTGAGATATCATGGTCAGGAATTCTCACCAAAAGAAATAAGAGTCATTAAAAATGGAATTATTAATTTTAAACAGCCTTAAAAGATATGAGCCTACCCCGCTTTCATCTCGCATTTCCGGTCAAGGAACTGGAACAAACGCTAACCTTCTACCGCGACCTGCTTGGCTGTAAAACCGGCCGCAGTTCGGATAAATGGATCGACTTCGACTTCTGGGGACACCAGGTCGTTGCACACGTCAGCCCGGAAGATGCCGGCAAGTCAGCCTCGAATGAGGTGGATGGACACGAAGTACCGGCCAAGCACTTCGGGGTGATCCTGGAATGGGATCAGTTTCACGAGCTTGCGGACCGGCTGAAAGAGCACGGTACCGACTTTGTGATTGCCCCTTACATCCGGTTCAAGGGAGAGCCGGGAGAACAGGCCACGATGTTTCTGCTGGATCCGAGCGGCAATGCCCTCGAATTCAAGGCATTCCGGGACGAGTCGCAGATTTTTGCAACATGAACCTCTTTGCGTTTCCTGGCCGTTTCATGACACCGCAATGAACGCAAGCAGGCGCAAAATCCGTAGGGGGAAAAACTCTGAAAACCAGCCTATTTTGCAAGGTGGGGTGCGGATTCCTCAAGATAGGGAATAAGCGTGTATTCGATGTAGCGGAAGATGCGGTCCTGGTAGCGGCGTGAGCCGCTGCTTCGGCCGAGATCGGATGTAATGGAGACCACGGCATCCAGTTCAGGTAGAATCAGGATATACTGCCCGCCGTTGCCCCAGGCAAAGAAGAGCTGATAGTTTCCCACCGGCCTTCTCCACCACATGTATCCGTAATTGTATGGATTGTAGTTGCTTCGTGTATAGATCTGAATGGAGTCCATCACCCACTCACGGGAGACGATCTGCCTCCCTTGGTATTGACCCACATTCATCATCAGCGAGCCTATTTTGATAAGATCCCGGGGTGAGACGGCCATGTTGTTTCCGCCCATATAGTATCCCTGCGGGTCGCGGTCCCAGCCGCCGATCTCCATATCCATCGGCCCGAAAAGGTAGCGGTTGGCAAATTGCCGGGTGTTGATGCCCGTGGCGCGTGTTAGAATCACAGAGAGAAGGTGGGACGTTCCCGTGCTGTAGATCATCTCGGTGCCCGGCTCCTCAATCATCGGCTGATCTAGGGTAAATTCAATCCAGTCGCTGCTGAGAACCCAGCGTCCGTAGTTGCGAAAGCTGGTGGTTTCGAGTCCGCTACGCATGGTTAGCAGATTCCGAATCGTAATCGACTCTTTGGCGGAGTCGGGATTTGCCTCGAAATAGTCCTCGAAATAGGGTGCAATCGGCTGATCCACGCTCTCGATGTAGCCTTCATCGATGGCGATCCCGACGAGCAATGAAAGGATGCTTTTTGAGGCAGACTTGATATTTGTCGGTTCATTGGGGTCGACACCGGGAAGCAGTAACTCCTCAATAATTTTCTCCTCTTGCTGAATGATAAGGCTCTGAACCGTTCCAATTTCGAAAATATCGTTCAGATCCTCTTCCTGGGCATAGCTTTCAGCAGAAGAGAAAACCAGCAGGATTGTAAGGATAAGGATGTTAAGTTTTTTTGACATTTCGATTGAGTTCAGGTCGACAAACAATTCAAAAACCGCAAAACACTTGCGATCATTCGTGTGGAAATTCGCCGTTTGTCTCACACTGAGCAAGTTGTATATTTGGAAAAAGAGATTTTCATGGCCGATTCCATTCAACTATCGATTGTTCTTACGACCCACGCACGGAGCTCCTACTTCAACCCGCTACTGGAAAAAATTCTCGCTTTTAATCAGGGCCCTTTTGAGCTGATCATTATCGATGACAGTTCAGACCCGTTCATCTCTCAGTCAATCCAAAAAGAAGTTGCAGAAAGCGATCTTGAGAGGGTCTATTTTTTTGAACATGAGCAGCCATCCGGGCGGGGCAATTCACTTAATGAGGCGTTGACGCACGCTTCGGGTACCATGGTTTGGGCACCTCTGCGGGCAGACCGGCTCAACGAATCCCTGATGAAAGAGGCGATACGGCGCTTCAAGGCCGATCCGGCTGCTTTTTGGGTGCTCGATTTCAACTTGCCGGAGGAGCCGATAGATTGGGTGAAGGCAGCCGAAAAGGGAGAACTTCCGGACGATAGCTGTTTGGTTTGGAACCGCAATGTGATTCATCC
>JAAAOB010000056.1 GCA_009909035.1 Bacteroidota bacterium | reverse complement strand
TACGATAAAAGGTCCCCGCAGATATTCCTGCTTCCTGAATCCGCTAATTTTTTCAAGGCCAGGGGTATCTTCGTAAACATGGGGTTTAATCCCCAAATACATTCTAATTGTCATGAATTTGAAAACTTTACAAATTACCCACAAAGTTTCCTGTAGATCCACAATTAAACAGTCGTACCGGGCCCCGACCCTTACGGCGATCGGCAGGTTGCGTTCCGCTCATTCCGAACCGGCCCCCCGCCATTCTATGATCTACAATAATGCCAAATTTTCAATACCTTTCACAGGGAGTCGGTCAATAGATATAGAGCTGATAATCTGAAGAAACATATGGCCAAAAAAAAGAAGCATACGCCGCTTATGCGGCAATATTTCGACGTAAAAGAGAAACATCCCGGAACGATCCTGCTGTTTCGTGTGGGCGATTTCTACGAAACATTTGCCGATGACGCCGTGCTGATCAGCAAGGAGCTCGGCATTACGCTCACCAAGCGGAACAACGGCGGCGACCAGACACCGCTGGCGGGGTTTCCGTATCACGCGCTCGATACCTATTTGCCCAAGCTGGTGAAGCGCGGCTATCGTGTGGCAATTTGCGAGCAGACCGAAAACCCGGACGAGGCCAAGGATGCGGGCCGAAAGATTGTGAACCGGAAAGTGACCGAGATCACCACGCCCGGCGTAACACTATCCGAGAAATTGCTGGATCATAAACGGAACAACTATATCGCCTCCATCTTTTTTGCAGGAGGCACCGCGGGGGTGGCGTTTTCGGATATTTCTACCGGGGAGTTTGGCCTCAGCCAGGTCTCGCGCGGACAGCTTGCCAGCTTGCTGGAATCACTGAATCCCTCAGAGCTGCTGATCCGCAAGAAACTGAAGAACAGCCTCGAAGAAGAGCTTCAGGACTATAATCGTACGTTTATCGAAGATTGGGTCTACGAGGGCGATTACGGCTACAACCTGCTGACCGATCACTTCCAGACCCATTCGCTGAAAGGATTTGGCGTAGAGGAGCTGGAGATTGCCCATTTTGCGGCGGGAGCGCTCCTGCACTACATGCAGGAGACGCAGAAGTCCTCGCTGGCTCACCTGAAGCGGTTGTATGCCTACGAAAACGCCGACTACATGTCGCTCGATGGTTCCACGAAACGAAACCTGGAGCTGACCTCCACCATGCAGGAGGGCGGCACGGAGGGCACACTGGTCTCCATCCTGGACGAAACCTGTACGGCGATGGGCGGCCGGCTGCTCAGAAAGTGGATTATGCGTCCGCTCAAGCAGGTCGGGCCGATACAGAAACGGCTGGAGGCTGTGGATCTGCTTATATCGGATCACACCCGGCGCGAAAAACTGCGTGAGGAGCTCGATCAGGTGGGCGATTTAGAACGGCTCATCAGCCGGATCAGCGTGGGACGGACCAACGCCCGCGATCTGAAGCAGCTTCAGCTTTCGCTGGGGCAGATTCCCCGAATTAAAACGCAGATGGCCGACACCGACAATGAGCTTCTGGATGATATCAACGGGAGGATGAAGCTGCTGGTGGATGTACAGGAGCGGATTGACCGTGCGATCAAGGAAGATCCCCCGGCTTCTATCCGCGATGGCGGGATTTTTAACGATGGATTTGATGAGAACCTGGACGAGCTTCGCGATGTGGCCCGAAACGGGAAAGAGTATATTGCACGGATCAAAGACAAACTCTCGAAAGAGGCGGGAATACCCTCACTGAAAATCGGCTACAACAAAGTGTTTGGCTATTACATTGAGGTGACCAACACGCACAAGGAGAAGGTGCCGGAGCATTTCATCCGAAAGCAGACCCTGGTCAATTCCGAGCGGTATATCACCCCGGAGCTGAAAGAGGTAGAGGAGAAGGTGCTGTCGGCCGAGGACCGCATCAAAACGCTGGAAGGGGAGCTGTTCGAGGAGCTTCGGCTCTATGTGGCGGAGTTTGCCGACGACGTGCAGCAGATTGCCGCGGCCATGGCGGAACTCGACTGTGTGCAGAGCTTTGCCGAAGTAGCCTATCGCAATAACTACACCCGTCCGGAGATCAATACCGGCGATGTGATTGATGTGAAGAAAGGGCGCCACCCGGTGGTGGAAAAAACCCTGGCCGCCGGCGAACCGTTTATTCCGAACGACGTCTACCTGGACAACAGCAAATACCAGATTCTGATTATCACCGGGCCCAACATGGCGGGGAAGAGCATTATCCTGCGGCAGGTCGGGCTGCTGGTGCTGATGGCACAGGTCGGCTGTTTTGTTCCTGCCGATGAGGCCACAATTGGCCTGGTTGACAAAATCTTTACCCGCGTGGGTGCGTCCGACAACCTGGCCGCCGGTGAAAGTACCTTTCTGGTGGAGATGAACGAGGCCGCCAACATTCTGAACAACGCCACACCCAAATCACTGATCCTGCTGGATGAGGTGGGCCGCGGCACCAGCACCTTCGATGGGTTGAGCATCGCCTGGTCGCTCTCCGAATACCTCCATAACAAACCGGAGGTGGCCGCAAAAACACTGTTTGCCACCCACTACCATGAGCTGAATGAGCTTGAAAACCGCTATGAGCGGATTAAAAATTTTAACGTTCAGGTAAAAGAGCACGAAGGAAAAGTCATTTTCCTGCGCAAGCTGGTCCGCGGCGGGTCAGATCATAGCTACGGTATCCAGGTGGCCAACATGGCCGGCCTGCCGCCGATGGTGATCGAGCGGGCAAAAGAGATCCTGTCGAACCTGGAGAGCCACACGCTGGACGTAAGCCAGAGTGGAAACGGCAAAGACAATGGCGCGGTAAAGCAGACCGCCACAAAGAAAAAAGCCGCACATCAGGCCACCCAAAACCTTGACAGACAGGAGAGCCTGCCCCCGCAAATGACTCTCTTCGGGGCGCAGATAGATCCCAATACAGAGACGCTGCTCAATAAACTTGAGGCCAGCGATCCCGAACGGATGACCCCGATTGAGGCGCTGCTGCTGCTGAGTGAATTGAAGAGGTTGGCGAAGAGTTAGTCTTCAAGCTGCGCGATTTTTATAAATTTTGTTTCTAAAAATTGTTAAATTTAACAATAAATAGAAATAAAAATTATGAATTACATTGAGTTCAGCAATACTCTGAAACAGTTCCCGGTCTTTTCGGTGCGCGAGATCGAGAAACACTTTCCCGGATTCGACAACCGCAGGCTGGTGGAGTGGCAGGAGAAAGGGTATATCAAAAAACTTCGCAACCGATATTACTATTTTTCTGATCGGACCTTTACCGAGTCGTTTTTGTTTTATACGTCCAATAAACTCTACAGTCCCTCCTACGTCTCTCTGGAATCTGCACTTTCCCATTACGGCATTATTCCGGAGGGAGTATTTCAGATCACATCATGCACGACAAGAAAAACGAATTCTTTTGCTACCCCTGCCGGGAGTTTTTCCTATCGCCACCTGAAACCTGCGCTATTTTTTGGTTATCAACTGGAGGAGTGGGATGATCACTGTTATGCGATTGCCGAACCTGAAAAGGCACTGATCGACTACCTCTATCTTCATCATGACGTAAATGAACCGGAAGATATTGAAGCACTCAGATGGAATTCTCATGTGATAGAACAGCGGATTTCGATGGAAAAACTCCTTTCCTATGAGGCCTATATCAACTCAGATGTACTGAGTCGCCGGCTGAAAACCTTAACAACTTTTCTGGATGCTGTCACTTCGTGAATTACAACCCTACTACCCTGAAAATCTGCATCGTTTTCCACGCTTTATAATACGTGAGTATATGCAGTATAAAATACTGGAAATTATATTTGAGAGCCGGCATGCTACAGACCTATGCTTTCTTGGCGGCACATGTCTTCGTACTGTGCATGGAAACCGTCGGTTTTCTGAAGATCTTGATTTCGACAATATTTCACTAAATGCAGAATCTTTCGAAGTAATTTCCGGTGAAATCCGGAAAGGTCTTCAGCGCGAAGGATACCAAGTGGAGTTAAAAACCGTCATGAAAGGCGCCTGGCATTGTTATATCAAAATTCCGGACTTGCTGTATGATGAGGGCCTTTCCGGCTATAAAGAAGAAAAAATTCTGATTCAACTAGACACTGAACCCCAGGATTACGAATACGAACCCGAGACGTTTATCCTAAACCGGTTTGAAGTGTTTACAACTATCTTAACAACCCCGCTGCCACTATTGATGGCGCAAAAATTGTATGCTATTGTAAACCGAAATCGCAACAAAGGCAGAGATTTTTACGACGTTTTATTTTTGATGGGCAGGGATGTCAAGCCGGATTTCGGCTACCTTCAACAAAAAATCTCAGTCTCTGACGTTGAAGAGTTAAAGAAAACGATACTGAAATCCTGCCAGCAGCTAAATATGGATGCAATGGCAACAGATGTGGAACCCTTCCTCTTCGACCCTTCTGAGATGAAAAAAGTGAGGCAGTTTGAAGAGATAGTCAGGCAGTATCAGTTTTAAACTTGCAGAACTGCACATTTCCCGCGCCCCCGTGGTTTAAATCCTTCAATTCATGGTTCTACACCCATCACTTCACCAGCAGCATCTTCTGTACCGACTGAAAGTCACCCGCCTCCAACCGGTAGAAGTAGATACCGCTTGCCAGGTTGGATGCGTCAAAGGTTTCGATATGGGTGCCGGCGTTCATTTGTTGGTCCACCAGAGTGGCCACCTGACGACCGGTGATATCGAACACCCGCAGGGTCACCTTTCCCGGCTGCGGCAGGTTAAATGAAATGGTGGTCGTGGGATTGAAGGGGTTTGGGTAGTTTTGATGAAGCTCGAAGCGTTTGACCTGTTCGGGTTCATCAGCAGAGGTTAGCAAATTCTCAAATGCGACTATCTTAATGGAATGTGCCGGCACGGATATATTTTCAACTGGCTGCCCCTGCCCCGATCCCGTAAATGGTGCCGTGAAATTATTCTCGTCGCCATTCTCACTACCAAAAACAACCTCTCCATGCCAACCCGCACTTGAATCAAAATAGTTGAAAAAGTAGTTCGAAAATTCAGCTGATGCATCTTCGATTGGCTCTGACGTGAGATTGATAGCAACCATATGATGAGTCCCATCCGGTGTTCCTCTCAGGAAGGTATGGAGGCCGTTGTCTGATGAAATTCCTGATTCATACTCACCCGTCTGTAAACCTGTGGTTTGGTTCCTAAACCGGATCAAATCCCGGTAGTGATTCCAGAGTGACCCTTCATCTTCCTGCATCCCTTCCACGTTGTAATCGGTAAAGTTGGCGTTGGGCGTTCGCCAGGGAGAGCCAGCGGTAAACCCCGCATTGGGGTCGCTGCTCCACTGCATCGGCAGGCGGATATCGGGATCGGGTTTCTCGCCCAGCATGCCCACTTCCTCGCCGTAATAGAGATATGGAATTCCTGGCAGCGTGAGGTAGAGGGATGCCGCCACTTTGGCTTTGTCGATATCCCGGCCCAGCACATTCATCACCCGGTCCTGGTCGTGGTTGGTCAGGAACGTGCCGTATTGCAGAAACGGATACTCGTTATACACCGTTTGCATGTGGTTGAGTATTGGCTCGGCCGTTTCATTGTTTACGCCATTCAGGATGGACAGTGCCAGGTCGAACTCAAAAACGTAGTCGAACCGGTTGTCGCTTACATACTGCAGGGCGATGTCGGTCGGCTCCCATGCCTCGCCCACGGCAAATGCCCGTGGATTGGCCGCCTTCAGGTTGGCGCTGAAATCCTGCCAGAACTGGAGCGTTTCCGGCGTATTTTTCAGAATCTCCCCGTCTTCGTGAATGTAGATCACCGCATCCTGCCGGAAGCCATCCACACCGACCTCATTAATCCAAAAATCAGAGATTGCAAACATGGAATCCTTCACGGCGGGGTTGTCGTAGTTGAGATCGGGCATGCCGCTCCAGAACAAGCCGTAGAAATAATCGTCGTAGCTTTGCCCCTCATGTTGATTATGCCACACCTGCTGTCCCCAGGGGCCGGTGGTTCCGGGATCGGTTTCGCTCCAGCGGTAAAAATCGCGGTAGTCCGGATCACCCGCTGCTGATTTCTGAAACCAGGGATGCTCGGTGGAGGTGTGGTTCATCACGTAATCGATGATCACCTTGATTCCCCGCTCGTGGGCCGCATCCAGGAAGTTCTTGAAATCTTCCATCGTGCCGTAATCCGGATTGATGGAGCGGTAGTCGATCACGTCATAGCCGTGGTAGGTGGGCGATTCGTGAATCGGCATCAGCCAGATTCCGGTAATGCCCAGGTCGGTGTCGGTATCGGGGTCGCCATCGTTCAGGTAATCCAGCTTTTCGGTCAGGCCGTTAAAATCGCCAATGCCGTCGCCGTCGGAATCGTAAAAGCTGCGCACGAAAATTTCGTAAAACACCGTCTCGTTCCACCAGCGTGTTTCTCCGGTTTCGCGTTCTGTTACGGTGATGTAATCCTCAATCAGCAGCGTATCGCTTTCCGACTCATTTGACGCTACAAGCTGCACGTCAAAGCTGCCGGGGGTGGAATACCGGACGGCCGGACTCTCCTGGTCTGATGATTGCGGCACCCCGCCCTCAAAGGTCCACTCCCAGGTAGTGATATTGCCGGATGATCGGTTCTGAAACTGTACGACACTGTTCGTGAATATTGTTCGGGATGAGACAAAAAATTCCACGCTTGGAGCACCGAGTGGATTCACCTCGTTATTGTACCACACATTGATCCGGTTGCTGTCGGGCTGAACGGTATATATACGATTATTACCGGTTCCGGGGAACTCCTCCCGTCCGTTCCACTCCCCGTTGATGCGGAATTTGTACTCAATTGTCTCACCCGTACTAAAACCGTCAACGGTGACGGAATAGGTGGAATCCCCGTCTGCATCGCTGAGCTGCGTCAGGTCGCTGCCCCAGTTGTTGAATGTACCGGCAACGTCTACGGATTCTGTGTCGCGATCAAATTGACCGGATTCGATCTGGTAGCTCATATTCACCTCAAAGAGAATGGAAACGTCCTGCCCAAACGCGTTGCCCGCGGGAAAGCTCAAAAGTAGAATAAAAGTGAAGAGTCTGATTTGACACATAATTGGTTTTGGGATGGCTGAGTTTAAGTCATAAGTGCAACACAAAAAAGTAACCCTGAGGAGCGCGCCCCTCAGGGTTTTCGGCCAAGCGGTTTATATTCGTGTTATCATGCAAAAATACAAACAACGTGACCTTAAAAATCGTCTTAAGATTAAAGCTAAGCTTGAGGCAGGCCACTCACAAACTAAAATCGCTGAAATTATCGGAGTTCACAAGTCGACCATTTTCCGTGAACTCTCACGCAATGTCTCCGCCTGTGGTCGCTATGCCAGCAAGTATAGACCAGAGGCGGCTCAGCGAAAAACAAAGCCCTGAACTGATCAGCGGACGTTGGGTTGTGCTGGGAGTAGACGGGGTAAGTCATGAGGCGATCTATCAATGGATTTGGCGGGGAATCATCGGAAGAATCCAGCCACTAAAGAGCTCTACTGTCAACTCAACAATCGACCTATTCGAAAATTTGATTCCCTTTCACCCATACAGTAAACTCTAAAACACCGTGCGGTTTCATTAGTAACTTGAACACAGCATGGCTTTAAAAGATTTGAATCAGACCGTTTTTTAACGGTGACTGAGTAAAATGTGTAAAGCTTTCATCCCGCCTTTTTTATATGAAGTGTAAAATGTTTTTCCCTTTTAGACCTTGCCGCCGCTAAATATTGAAGTAATTCAATAACTTCAGTATAGTGTAGATTCGCTACATAGTGCGATCCGTTCAGTACCGGCGTCAGCCGGCTCAACTTTCAACTCAACGATTCTTTTATGACATACGATCGAAAAACCTTCCTCAAAATGTCCGGGCTGCTTGCCTCCGGCGCTGCAATTGGCACGCTTCCTTTTTTAAGTTCCTGCAGTTCCTCCCCTTCAGCTTCCGATGGTCCTGCTTTTGGCCTTCAGCTCTACACGCTCCGGGATGTCATTGGCGATGATCCGGAAGGCACGCTGCGCCGGGTAGCAGACTTTGGGTATAAACATATTGAGAGCTACGAAGGGCCGATGGGCATGTGGTGGGGTATGGAGAATACCGGCTTCAAAGAGTTGATGGATGAACTGGGCATGACCGCTATTTCCAGCCACGCCGAGATTTTTGAGGATTTTGAGCGGAAAGCCAACGAAGCCGCAGAAATTGGTCTCAAGTCTATTGTCTGCCCATGGATTGGCCCACAGGATACCCTTGACGGGTACCGGGAGATTGCAGAACAATTTAACGAGATAGGAGAGATTGCCAACAATGTGGGGTTACGATTTGCCTACCATAATCACGCCTACAGCTTTGAGGAACAAGAGGGAGAGATTCCACATGATGTATTGATGGAAAATACAGATCCCGATCTTGTTGAATACCAGATGGATATTTACTGGGTTGTTGCCGCCGGTCACGATCCCCTGGAGTGGATGCAAAAATATCCCGGCCGGTTTACTTCCGCCCATGTAAAAGATCTTGCTCCGGGGGATGAACCGGAATCGACTGTATTGGGAACGGGTTCTATCGATTTCGCGGAACTGCTCCCTGCAGCCGTTCAGTACGGAATGGAGGACTTTATCGTAGAACAGGAAGCCTATACCGGCACCACCCCGATGGACGCCATTCGCGATAACGCAGACTATATGAGCGGGTTAAAGATATAATAAAAGGAGATGGACTGTCATCAGGTCCGGCCGATTATTTCGCATGACTTGTCATGGTGAGAAGTAGCAAGCGTAAACCACAGGCCGCGGCTTTTTAGCGATCTGCGTAGAATACCTGTATCTTTCCGGTGATGAAAAACTCAGCTAAACACATTGCGGATCGAATTCGGTTAATGATCGCCACCAAGCAATTCCAGGTGGGGGAGCTGCTGCCTTCAACCCGTGAGCTTGGACGCCAGTTGGAGGTGAGTTTCCACACCGTCCGGAAAGCCTACGGGTATCTTGAAGAAGAGGGATTGATCTCCGGGGAGCAGGGCCGGGGATTTGTTATCAACCGGCAGAATACATCGCTCGATAAATCGGAGCGGCTGGAGATCGGGGCGGAAAAACTGAAGAGTGTGATGGAGGAGCTGCTTGGCTACGGGCTGGATGAGTCTGAAATTGAGATGCTTATTGCGGAACAGATCAGCTTTATGGAGTGGCCCGACAGAATCCAAAGCTGTGCAACGATCGGCGAAACGCAAGAACTTGCCACCATCCTATCCACGTCTATTCGCGACCAGGTGGGGGTAAAGAGCGACACACTAAGCCTAGACGATTACGACAAAGCCCTGACCTACGACGCCCTGTTTATCCCGATACAACTGGTTAGTGAGTTTCATAACGCCAGTGATTCCACGCGGATCATGCCGGTGGTCTATCACTTCGATGCGGATGTCCTGATATCGATAGTGGCCCGTGCAGCACTTGATGCCATCGGACTTGTGACGGCAGAGGAGGATTCGATTCAGAAAATTATCAATCAGCTAAAGAGCTCCATCAACTTTACCGGATCGTTTGTTGCCGGTGCCACATATGGGAAATCTCTGCCGCTTTTTGTTCGCAATACCGACCTTGTGGTCTATACCCCCGCGTGTGCACGGCTCGTGGAGCAGAAAGTGCCCGAAAAAAAGCGGATCAAACTGCAGTATATTCTGTCCGATAAGAGCGCCGATATGATCCGGGCCGAACTGTGGGACCAGTAGGTCGAACGTCCCCGTTCGACAGGCCCAAACACCCGATGAAGGCGAATCAGAACTCCATAGGTTCTGGGTCTATATGAAAGATGATTCCCTCAAATGCCAACCTGCCTGTGGCAGAGCAATCGAAGCGGGAGCTTCGATCTACATAAAAACGTCCCCGTTTGGCAGGCCAGGTCGTGAATGGAAGCCAGCGCCCGATTAGTACATATATCTTCCATAAAAAAGTCGACACTGCACCGATAATCTGTTAATTTGATGGATTGATTTTCCACCGGGCACAATCAGTCAAATCCCGCCACCTGAAGAGCGACGAACTCATTTATGGATCATATCCAAAAGTTACTGGAACAAGCGTATGATGCTCTGGAGTCAGAGATTAAAGCGGTGCAGGAGAGACCGTCGAGCGACCTGCTGTTTAACGGCGTAAAAAGCAAGGTAGAGCCGCCTGACAAGGAAGCGGATTATACATTTGAATCGCACCAGCCATCGATCCGCTATGCGGAAGAGATACGCGCCACAATCGATGAAAAAAAATATACGGTTCACCCGGTATCATTTGAAAATAATGAGTTAATTCTACGGTTCCCCAAAGATATCGGGTCATCCATACAGGAGTGCCACGTGGAGTGGGAGAACGATTTTATTCTGAAGAAAACCCTGGTGGAAATTGAGCGCATAACCGACTCGGATGAGGGGATATTGAAACGCCTGGAGCGCCTGTTCAAACCGACAGAGAGGGATGTGCCGGGGAATATTGAGATTTCGGAAGATGGCCGGCGGAACGAGGCTCAGAAAGATGCGGTCCGAAAAGCGCTGGCAAACCGGACACTGTTTATTTGGGGGCCGCCGGGTACCGGCAAGACCGCCACGCTGGGATATATCATTGCAAACTATCTGAAAACGGGTAAGTCTGTACTATTTGCGTCCAACACCAACCGTGCTGTAGATGTCGGGCTGATGAGCGCTCTTCATGCACTTCAGAATGTGGATGCAACGATAGAACCCGGAGAGATAACCCGTTTTGGCGAGATTGCCCTGCAGGAGTCCGACCTTGAAGAGTACGTCTTTGATGTCCAGATGGAGAAACGAGTTCAGGAAAAGAAAGAGACCGCCGATGAATGGGTGGACCTCCTGGAGCGACGCGAAAAGACGCTCCGGGCCACCAAAGAGCGGCTGCAGTCAGGCAAGAAACCGAGCAATAAACTGGAGCTGGAGCTACAGCTGATCGATCAAAAGATTGAGGATATGGGCGGCCGGGAAGAGCTGGAGCTAAAGATTGAGGAACACTCCAAAATCAATGAGCGGTCGGAGTTAAAAAAACGACGGCTGGTGGCCACAACGCTCGCCAAGGTGTGTACATCCGACCTGTTCTTTGACCTGGATTTTGACGCCGTGGTGGTGGACGAGGGGTCGATGGCCTCCCTTCCCTACCTGATGGTGCTTGCATCGCACTGTAAATGGCACATGGTGGTGGTGGGGGACCCGATGCAGCTTCCCCCGATTGCAATTACCAACGAATCCACGGCCCGCAATTTTCTTGAGAAAGATATTTTTACGACCGTTTCGAATGCTGAAACGACAGAGCAGTTATTTGCCTGGCACGATAAACATCCGGGAATGACCGCTTTTTTTGATACACAGTATCGTCTTGAGCAGTCGCTGGCCGATGTTATCAGCACGGTGTTTTACGAAGGGCGGCTGAAAACGGGTAAGTATACCGGTAAGCTCGAACTGGACCAGAATGGCCGGGCTTTCCACCTGGTGGATACGTCAAAATACGGGCCGTACCTGGAGCAGAAATCCGGAGAGCGGGGGTTTAAACCAATCAACCTGGTGCACCAGGAAGTTGTAGAGCGGCTGGTGCAAAAGCTGGGCGGGCGCGGCGTGCCGATGGACCAGGTGGGAATTATCGTCCCCTTTCGCAGCGCGGTGTATGACCTGCGAAATCGGCTCTATGAATCGGGTATCCGGGGCGTGGAAGTCGGCACCATCCATACCTTCCAGGGCCGCGAAAAAGATTACATTATCTTCGATACGGTCATGAGTGGCGAGAAACAGCGCGGATCCCATCGCCACTACTCTGTCCGTCCGCTGGATGAGGAAAAAAACGGCCTGAGTGTGCCGCGGCTGCTGAATGTGGCGTTTTCACGAAGCCGGAAAGAGCTGGTCGTTATCGCCGATATGCAGCATGTTGACCGCGTGTACGGCGGTAAGTTCCTTGGCAGGCTGCTGGAGAAAATTAAATAGGGAGTTGAACAGAGATAACGGAGTGATATCGGGCGGTGCCGGTGTCACGCATGCTTTTTACGGGTAAAAAGAGCAACTACGGCCGATGTCATCAACCCCATCAGAAGCGATCCCACCGCACCCTGAAGCATATAGCTTGACAGACTGAAGTAGGCCTCCGCATCTTCCCGGTTCATATTACCGGAGGTTACTGCATAATCGGCCATATTTTCAAGATAGTCGGGCGTGATGATGGTATGAATAAGATATTGGGCAACCGGGCTGAGAATAACGACAACAATCGTGATAAAGACTCCTGTTAATGCCCCCTGCTTCCAGGTCATGGTTCCGGAAAAATCGCTCTTCCGCTTATCCAGTAGGGCAAATGTATAGACGGCTATGGCCGGAATGGCAAAGAAAAGAGTGCCAGTGGCGTGATTCTCAATATTTGAGCTGTGCCATCCAACAAGTCGTTCAAAAAGTGTCCAGCCAAGCATAACCAGTATAAAAATAACACCCCATTTACTTTCAATTCTGTATTTACCCATTTTCCCCCGGTTTCTTCATCAGTTACAGGACATTACTGTAAAAACTGAAATATTGCAATAGGGTATCGATGAAAACGGAAGTGGGGCACTGTTTTAGAGCTATTGACAAACGGCCTCGGCTGCCTGCCGATCATCGCGGGTAAGGGAAATCTCCGGGTAAAGATCCTGTTCCCCCATTAGATTAAACATCACAGATTCGGGGTTGGCAAGGTGGCCAATGCCAAGCGCATGCCCGAGTTCATGAGCTATGATGAGCCGAAGTTCGCTTTTACTCATAAACTGGTGAATCTTGATTTCGCCTCCGCTTCCGCGGCGCTGGTATGTCGCTTTCGTAAATTTCATGCTGCCGGCAAACTCCTCGTTGTAGCGGTCGGTCATGTCGTTGAGTTTATCAAACTCCCGGTTTAAATTTTCCATCTCCCGGTTGATGGATTGGGCTTGAGAGCTAAGCTGATCTTGTAGCCGCAGGACCTGCTGCTGCCGTTGTTCTATGCCGGCTTTTCTCTTTTCAAACTCTTTAAATTCATCTTCTTTGAATCCACCGGCCTCATTTTTTTCAGATACCCAGGCGTTCAGATCGGACAGTTCGCGTGCCGTGCGTTTAGCGAAGCGTTCGTACCGTTCTGACTCCCTTTTAAACCGGGCCCTCCTCTCTTCGTGTTGCTCTTTACGCTGATCGAGCTGGGTTTGCCTGGCTCGTATCTGCTCCCGGAACCGGTATTCTGCATCTGATCGCCTCTGGCGTTCATCATACACAAAATGAATGGTAATATCGGCCGGATGATCTGATGATGAGTTCCGGTGCGCCAACAATGTATTCGATGCGGTGTTCCAAAGAGATGCAGCATCACGGGCGGCGGCGGTGGCCTCTTTTCTGTTGATTACAAATCGCGAATCGATATCACCTACGTCGAAATAGAGCGGGTCCTGGCACGGTTCGGATGGATGAAGTGGAGGGGTCGTGGCCGCCGTCGGCCCGTAAATATAGAGACCTGCCGCCAGGAATGCGGTGATGCAGATAAACATAAGGTATGGAAGTGATCGTGTTACCACCACTGTACATGAATCTGAATTTTACAGGTTTTGCTTGTACCGTTATCGGTAGGGTCGGAACCTATCATTAGAGTTCAAGCCAATCCAAACCGATATTTTACAGTTTTACAGGAATATCAACGGTTTGTTCGCCATTTTGTTTGAACTGGAGGGTCAATTCAAATGTATCGCCCTCGGAGAGCGATTGCGTCAGGTTCATCAGCATGACATGGAGGCCGCCTTGCTCAAAACGAACAGTTGACTGAGCGGGTATTTCAAGTGATGGTATCTCCCGCATCCCCATCATCCCCTCTTCCCGTTCATACGATTCGTGAACTTCGACGGTGCGGGCTATTTCGGAATGGACGGCCACAAGAGAGTCGGGCGATTCATCGTAATTTGTAATTAAAAAATAAGCTCCGCTTGTGGCCCCTTCGCTTCCGGGCCGTGCCCAGGCGCCTTCAACTTGTATGCCGCTGAGCCCGGATAGAGAAGTCGATGAGGTCTCTTTTTCCTCTTCCTGATCCTGGGCACAACTGATCATTAGAAGAGCCAGTATAGACAGGGTTGTGATCGCTTTTAGCTTTGAAATAATCATGTGAAAGGGTGTGTGATGTTCTGGTTATAAGAGGCAATGACTTGATTGCCACGGGTTATAGTTTGCCAAGGTCTTCTGCAATGATATCTACCGGCGTCATGCTGCCACCGTAGTCAAACACGAGGCGCGACTGGCGATCAATGAGTAAAATTTTGTCTGAGTGGCTCAGGAAATAGACCGATTCTCCACCCTCCATCTCTCGCTCATCGCTTACGTTTGTGCGAACCTTGACCCGTTTCATCAGTTGATCAATGACATCGGGAGGCCCGGTCAGAAATTGAAACGGCGGACGGTCCATTCCAAATGCGTCGGCGTACGTTTTCAGTACCTCGGGCCTGTCGCGTTCCGGGTCAAATGTAATCAGCACAAAGCGTGTTCCGTCAGGATGTGCCCCCTCCTGGTAAATCTTTTTTACGTTTGAGGTGATGAAGGAGCAGATGTCGGGACAGTTTGTGTAAATAAATCCTACAACAAGGGGCGCCCCGCTGAAATCACCGGGAAACGTGACCTGCTCACCATCCTGGTTTATAAGCGGAAATGACTCATCGCTGTAATCATCGATACGATCGGGTCCGCATGAAATGGCCGCAAATAGTAAAAAAAATAGAACACAGGGAGCAATTCCGTACGTGGATGGGATGGTATTCATGTGATAAAACGATTAAAGTACGTTATCTTAGGCAAGAAATTTCCGATTAAATTTTTTACGAAACAATCAATATACTATTATCTGCGAATGAATACGGTATGAAGATCCATAACAGCCTGCTTGCACTGGATATGCGGTGCGGTTGTACTACCCTTGGGATTTAAACGTTGAGAGTACGAAAAAAATATCTCTGCTCACGTTGTGGGTCCAAACGAAATGCCCCTGCAAAACGAATCATCGAACCGACTGGATTGAATTTCACCATATTTTCACGTTTCCTATTTCTGATTTTGGTTACTACGTGTTCTCTTTCAACTCTTGTGGGATATTCGCAACCAGTGGAGGGGGATGAATCCCAGCGTGATCCTGTTATTTGGGATGTCTCTTTTGAGGGGAACGAGAACTACTCTTCTGTGGTACTGCGAAACGTGATATCGGCGCGAAGCCCGAATTTTTTCCGGAAACTTGTGCGAAGTTTTGACAACTACCGGCTGGATGAAACCGAGTTGCGCCGCGACGGGGTCCGTATTGAGCGCTACTACGGCCGGCGGGGGTATGACCAGGCAGAGGTGGAGGTTGAGATATCTGAGAAAGGAGATGAGTGGAAAAAAAATGTTCTGTTTAAAATCCGTGAGGGAGAACCCATCCGCGTGAAATCAGCATCGGTGGTGATTGGGGAAGATGCAACAGGTGCCGGTGCTCTTGATCTCAGCGAGCCATTCCTCAAAGATGCATACGACCATGCTCTCCGCGAGGGTCAGCCGTATCAAACCATACGGATACCGGAAGTGGAGGGAGCATTCACAGAAAAACTGCAGAATAACGGGTTTCCTTGGGCTGAAGTGAGTGTAGAGGCCGAAGTGGATTCCGCCGGTAAATCCGCAGATGTGAAAATTGAGCTTAGGCCCGGCGCCAAAAGCTTTTTTACGAACTTTATGTATGATGGCATCCAGACTGTGCCGGAGCGCATTATAAGACGTGAAATGGAAATCCGGAACGGAGGGCTGTTTGACCGGCGAAAACTCCAGAATGCACAGCGGCAGATTTTTGGTCACCATTTGTTCCGTTTTGCAACCATCACCCTACCGGAACAGCCGCGCGATTCTACACTGGATATGCAGGTGAGAATCCGGGAGAATCCCCCCAGGACACTCGAGACGATGATCGGCGTTGGAAGTGAGGATTTGCTGCGCGGACAGGTCTCCTGGAGGCATCGAAATATTAATGGAACGGGACATCGCCTGGGGTTCAATCTCCGCGGATCTTTCATTGAACAGCGGATTGGGGCGGATTACCTTGTGCCCTATGTTTTCAATTCACGCAGCTCCTTCGTTGCCGCCCCGTTTGCACAGCGCAGGCTCGAGCCGGCATTTGAGCTCATGCGTCTCGGTATCACAAACAGCTTGATCTACCAGATTGAGAGAGCAAAAACCGTGACCGGATCCTATGAATTCACCATAAATGAGGAGGTATCGCGCCGCCAGGAAGTGAGCCTGCCCGATACTGTACAGGGATTTAATATCTCATCGCTCGCATTTACCGGCTACTTTAGTGAAAACATTTCGCGTGACCCCGAGGGGTGGGTTCTGCAGCCATCCATTGAGTTATCGGGTACATTTGGGGAGGCGACGTTCAGGTTCCAGAAATTGACAATGGACGTGCGGCGGTATGAGCCCGTTTCAAGCACTACCACGCTTGCGGGGCGAATAAACCTGGGGACAATTTTCTACACCCAGCCGGACAGCCTGCCGTCAAATATCCGCTTTTTTACCGGGGGTACAAACTCAGTGCGCGGCTGGTCGAGACAGGATCTTGGCCCGAAACGGCCTGCCTTTTTGGAAGGTGAATTTGACGGTTTTGTGCCGGTTGGTGGGCGGGCTGTTTTCACCTTTAACCTCGAGGTGCGGCAACAGCTGAATTTTTTGTTTAATGGATTTGGAATGGGGGTTTTCCTGGATGGCGGACAAGTGTGGCGGGCTATCGACAGGATAAGCGAACGGCCGGTGCAGTTTGGCACGGGGGGAGGCTTGCGGTACCAGTCCCCTATTGGCCCGGTACGGATCGACATAGGATATAAAATCAATCCATTTGATGAAGATTTGGGGAGATTTAGAGGTGAAGACAGAGGCAGTGCGTGGGATCGTATTGGAATTCACTTTAGCATAGGGCAAGCATTTTGAATAATAGCAATCCAAAAAAGAAAACAAACAGCACGGTTAAATGGCTGATTGCACTGGTTGTGGTGCTCCTGGTGGCGGCTGGAATTCGTCTGTCGCTGAAAAGTGATTGGCTTCTGGAGTATGCGCGCGGCGTGATTGTGCAGCAGGCCAATGAACAGCTGAATGGCACGCTAAGCATCGATTCGATCAATGGAGACATACTTTTCGGGGTGAAGGTTACTGGTGTGGCAGTCCGCGACCTGCAGGAAGATGATATTCTGCGAATAGACACACTCGAGGTCAGCTATACATTGCCCTCCCTGATCAGAAAACCGCACCGTCTCGACCTGTTTCGGGTGAACGGGCTTCAGGGAAGTCTGGTACAGGACGAGGACGCGGTCTGGAATGTTGAGAAACTGCTTCCGGAACCGGAACCGGAAGCTGAAGAGACCGACCCGATCTATTGGTCCGTGGATCGCCTGATGGTTGATCGCGCAACTGTTTCGATTCAGTCCGGGCAGCTGCCGGATGGGCGCCTGCAAGTGGATGAGCTGTCGATTCATTCGATGATTGAAATGTTTCCGGACCGATGGTTCGTATC
>JAAAOB010000025.1 GCA_009909035.1 Bacteroidota bacterium | reverse complement strand
CCTGGATCCCGGAAAATGGACATTCGATATCGGAACCGGGGAAGAGATTTTTGGTCAGCCGGGGTGGGGCAATAACGAACTGCAATTTTACACTGAAAGGCCTGAAAATATCAAGGTTGAGGATGGAATGCTGCATATAACGGCCAGGGAAGAGTCGTTTCAGGGATCGAATTACACATCGGCTAAAATCCTGACCAGGGGGATATTTGAACGAACTTATGGCCGGTATGAAGCCCGAATTCAGCTCCCGTTCGGACAGGGCATCTGGCCCGCGTTCTGGCTTTTGGGGGATGATTCCGGCGGGAGTGTTTCCTGGCCTCAAATCGGTGAAATCGACATCATGGAGTACCGGGGGCAGGAGCCTGCAATCATCCATGGAAGCGTCCACGGTCCGGGGTATTCGGCGGGAAATGCAGTCACGGATAGGTTTCAGTTAACGGGTGGCAGATTTGATACCGAGTTTCACCTGTTTGCAATTGAATGGGGCCCCGATTTCATCAGGTATTATGTGGATGATGTGCTCTACAATGAGATTACTCCGGATGAT
Source organism: Bacteroidota bacterium (assembly GCA_009909035.1). GTDB lineage: Bacteria > Bacteroidota > Rhodothermia > Balneolales > Balneolaceae > SW132. The sequence continues at coordinate 2,576 of JAAAOB010000025.1, read as the reverse complement.
GTGAGCGGGGAGTGGGTGTTTAATGATAATACATTTTACATCATACTGAATGTGGCGGTTGGGGGAACATTTGTGGGCTCACCTAATGAGAGTACGCCGTTCCCTCAAACAATGTTGGTGGACTACGTAAGGGTATATACACGCTAATACTGAATAGTTGATTCCATATACTCAAACGGAAGAAATTTCTATAAACCCTAAAATTATTTTCAACTATTTTGCCGATAACAACTGAAAAAATTCACGGTGAAACGTGGTTTAAAATATCTGATCATGACACGCTCCGGCCGTTTTTTATTAACGTCGTCAGCGACTCGAATCACTGGATGTTTATTTCGAGTAACGGCGGGTTAACCGCAGGCCGAAAAAATCCTGAATACGCGCTTTTTCCCTACTACACGGTCGATAAGATCATCGATCTTGCACAGACGACCGGAAGTAAAACAATCCTGCAGACGGTAGTGGATGATGCTGTACGGATTTGGGAGCCGTTTTCTGAACGATACGCAGACCAATACAGACTCAGCCGAAATCTTTTTAAGAACCGGCTGGGAAATAAAATCCTGTTTGAGGAGATCAATCATGATCTTGGCCTGGTCTTCAGGTACCAGTGGAATTCAAGCAATATGTATGGGTTTGTTCGGAAAGCCTCGCTTCGGAATATGACTGAACAAACAAAACGTGTGGCGGTGCTGGACGGTATTCAGAATGTTCTGCCTCACGGGATCGATACAGACCTGCAAACAAGCTCAAGTAACCTGGCAGATGCCTATAAAAGAAATGAACTTGACCAGGAGAGCGGCCTGGGAATTTTTGCCCTCAGCGCCATGATTGTGGACAAAGCAGAACCAAGCGAGGCTTTGAAAGCGAATGCAGCCTGGTCTTTTGGCCTCGAAAATCCAACTTACCTGCTCTCATCTCTTCAACTTAACCGGTTCAGAAACCAGCAGCCTCTCCAGCAAGAGCATGATGTAAAAGGGGAGAAGGGAGCTTATTTTGTCTATTCAGAAATTGAATTGCCGGCCGGGTCTCATAAAGAGTGGGCAATTGTTGCGAATGTGAACCTGGATCATGCGCATGTGGTCAGGCTGATCCGTTCCATCAAAGAGGACACAGATCTTCCGGAGAAGGTGAACCGCGACATTGAACGGGGATCCGATAAACTACTGGAGCTGGTTGCAGGATCTGACGGCCTGCAGGTCACCGACGATCCCTTCCGGGATACACGTCATTATTCCAATGTTCTGTTCAATATCATGCGGGGCGGCACCTTCGATCACAACTACCAAATCGAGAAGAAAGATTTTGTTGACTACGTTAGGGGTGCAAATAAAGACGTTTATAACCGCCACCATACGCTTTTGCAGGAGCTGGATAACAAGTTTAATAAACAGGATCTGGAAAAGCTGCTTGCCACACAGGCCGATCCTGATTTGAAACGGCTTGGTACAGAGTACTTGCCGCTGAAATTCAGCCGGCGTCATGGAGATCCCAGCCGCCCCTGGAATCAATTTTCAATAAATACACACAGCGAAATTGACGGGTCCAAAATACTGGATTACGAAGGAAACTGGAGGGATATATTTCAAAACTGGGAGGCCCTGGTCTACTCCTATCCCGATTTTATTGAAGGGATGATCTACAAATTTTTGAATGCGTCTACGTTTGACGGGTACAATCCATACCGCGTAACCAAAGGCGGGTTCGACTGGGAAACCATCGATCCGGATGACCCCTGGTCGTACATCGGGTACTGGGGTGATCACCAGATTATCTACCTCCTTAAGTTCCTGGAGTTTTATCACAATCACGATCCAGAGGCTTTTAAGGAACTCTTTGACACTAATGAATTTGTATATGCCGACGTGCCATACCGGTTAAAGCCGTATGATAAAATAGCCGCTGATCCCAAAAATACCATCGAATTCGATGAGGACTCTGATCGTGCCATTCGCCGCGATGTGGAGAAGGCCGGGGCAGACGGAGCGCTGCTTGGAAGTGACCGGGAGGAGATTCATCATGTGCATTTCATGGAAAAGATCCTGGCCACGGTTCTGTCTAAGGTTTCAAACTTTATTCCCGAAGGCGGTATCTGGATGAATACTCAGCGCCCGGAGTGGAATGATGCAAACAATGCATTGGTGGGCAATGGCGTGTCTATGGTGACGCTCTGCTACCTGCGGCGATTTTTGAGATTTTTTGAGCCACTTACCGCCAGCACAGAGCTGGACGAGGTTGAGGTATCTGAAGAGCTACATGAGTTTTTCGAATCCCAGATCGAAATTTTAAATAACCAAAAAGAGATTCTGAATGGCCCGGTGAGTGATGCCGACAGGAAAAAAATAACCGATGCACTGGGCAAAACAGGCAGCAAGTATCGCTGCAAGATTTATGACCATGGATTCAGTGGAGAAAAACGGTCGGTTCAGATGTCCCAGGTCAAGCAGTATATCGACATCACAATCGCATACCTGGAACACTCCATTCGTGCAAATAAACGAGAGGATCACCTCTACCACTCCTACAACCTGATGAGTATGGAGCCGGGTGGGGTTTCCATCTCACACACGGAAGAG
>JAAAOB010000108.1 GCA_009909035.1 Bacteroidota bacterium | reverse complement strand
GGCCTCGGAGAATGGTCCTACAATGTGAATGAGCGCTTGCTCAAGATCCGATGGATACAGCCAAACGACATCAAGACTGATTTCAGGATTGAGTACTGAAATTACTCACTTTGCTGATAAACTCTGACGTAGTCGACCACAAGTGCCTGAGGAAAGGGTGTGGTTTTATCAGGATTAGGTAGAAAATCTCCTCCCACGGCAAGGTTGAGTATAATGTAGAAGGGCCCCGTAAACGGATCAAAATCCGCCTCAATTTCTCTAAACGCCTTTCTAAAATTCTCCTGATCGTTCCAGTACCAGATTAACTCTTCGTCAGTCCATTCAAGGGCATAGGTGTGGAATTCATCCGTGAGGTCTGTGCCGGTGTCGAGCTTGTCGGTGTAGTATTTACGGCACTCCACTGCCTGGCCCTCACAACCTTTAACCCAAAAGTGTATAGCTCCGGTTGTAATATGCGGTTCATTTCCCCGAAACTCCATGATGTCGATTTCACCACCCCGCGGCCATCCGATTTCACGTATCGGCATCAGCCAGAAGGCAGGCCAGAATCCCTTGCCGTCAGGCATCTTAATGCTGGCTTCGAAACGTCCCTGTTCCCATCCGATGCGTGTACTGTCGGTAGAAATTCTCGCAGAAGTGAACTGAGCTCCGTTGTAGCTCTCTCGCATAGCCCGCAGATGCAGTTTTCCATCCTGAATGAAGGCATTTTTTTCGCGGTCGGTGTAGTACTGCAGCTCGTTGTTGTATGCCATGCCCTCCCAAAAATTCCAGGTTTCCCGGTCGATCTCTTCACTATCAAACTCATCTGACCATACCAACTCGTACTCCTGTGCTGCAGCCGGCGCATTGATATTTACGGCTAAGATGAGAAGAATCAGGAATCTGAATAAAAGTCGTATTTTCATCATGAGTCAGTCAGGGTGAATGTTTGCCGGAGTTCTCCGACCTGCAGGGTGAATTCGCCATGTTCAAGGATTCGTACGCCGTCCTTATCGGGATAGGAGAGTGTTTCCATCGGATGGATTTTGAATGTAACTGTTTTGGATTCGCCCGGTGCCAGGCTGATCTTCTCAAAATGCTTCAACTCTTTGACAGGTCGGGTAATTCTGCCAACATGATCGGAAAGAAACCACAATACCGACTCCATCCCCTCAAGATCTCCGGTGTTTGTCACCGTTACGTTGGCAGTCAAAGATCCGGATTTCGTGAGCGTCGTATCAGAAAGCGAGAGGTTGGAATACTCAAAGTCGGTGTAGCTCAAGCCGTGGCCAAATTGAAAAAGAGAGGTGTTCTCACGTCCCTGTGCGATGTGATTGGGAACATCCGGATTGAAGAAATAAACATCACTGGATTTATGATTATAATTGGTTCGATGGCCGGTATGTTGAGGATAAGAAAAAGGAAGTTTGCCGCTGGGATTAACCTCACCGCTTAAAATATTTGCAACCGCATCCGCACCTTCAAAACCAGGCAGTCCTGCAAAAAGAAAGGCATCCAGTTCCTGAACGATGTCGGTCACAATTCTGGGCCGACCGCCGATCATGATCAGTGTCAGTGGAGTTGTAGATTGACTCAGGAACTCCATTTCGCGAATCTGTTCGGCTGGCAAGGAGAGGTCTGTGATGTTGCCGATAAACTCGGTATAGGGCTCTTCGCCACCTGCGTAAATGAGCATATCCGCTTCGCCGGCTTGATCAAGAAATGCATCCTGTTCGCTTTTTTCGCTTTCCAGGGGCAGTTCCGAAATCACATCAATCGTGGCATTTGGATATTGCTCCGTCAGCGCGCTTTTGAGCGTATGCATCTCTTGGGGATACTGCTCTTCCGGACCTCCCTGCCACTGGAGCGTCCAGCCGCCGGCCAGATTTCGTTTATTGTCGGCTGAGGGGCCAAAAAGTAAAATGGATTGCGGATCTTCAAGGGGAAGTACGTCATTCTCATTTTTCAAAAGCACAATTGACTCCTCTGCAGCCTGCAGGGCTTTTAGGGTGCTCTTTTCCGATCCGATTCGATTGAGCCGATCATCTCGCGGAAAAGGATTCTCAAAGAGGCCAAGCTCAAATTTTAACCTGAGAATTCGGCGTACAGACTCATCCAGCCTATCTTCGGTAACTTTACCCTCTTCATAGAGTTCCAACAAAGCCTCATTAAATGCGAGGGATGTTGGAGTCATGCTGATATCGATGCCGGCTTCGATAGCCATCAGCGTGGCCTCTTTATAATCTCTGGCCACCTTGTGAAAGTTGACCAGCTTTCCGATATCTTCCCAGTCGGTGACCACTACGCCTTGAAATCCCATCTGCTCGCGCAGTAATCCGGTCACAATTTCTTTGGATGCATGGACCGGTACTCCGTTGATTTCACCACTGTTCAGCATAACGGTTTTGACTCCTGCATCAATTACGGCCTGAAATGGTGGGCGGTGAAATTCATGCAGCGCCTGCATCCCAATATGAACGGGTGAGCGATCCCAGCCCGATTTGGGATCGGAATAGGCCAAAAAATGTTTTGCAGTTGCGGCCAGCTTATAGGGTTCAATCTGATCGTTTTCCTGGAAACCTTTGACGTATGCCTGGCCCAGCTCAGAAGCCAGGTAGGGGTCCTCACCGTAGGTTTCCCAAAATCTTGCCCAAATAGGATTCACCCCTAAATCCAGGATAGGCGCGAAATTCCAGTGATGCCCCAGGTCTGCTGTTTCGTAAGCCGTAACCCATCCGGTTTGATAAGAGTGCTTCCTGTTGAAGGTCGCGCCCAGGTTGATATTTTGCGGGAAGATTGTGCTTCCGCTGAGGTAATTTGCACCATGAACATGATCAATGCCGTATATAATCGGGATCTCCAGCCGCGACTCTTCTATAGCAAGCCTTGTGAGTCCATCCATATATTCAAACCACTGTTCAGGTGGCACGGCACCTCCGTTGAGAAATGAACCGATATGATGATCTCGGATCAATCCCCTGGCCTCATCTTCAGCCAATACTACATCGTTTTGATCCCACGAAGGGTTAATCAGAGTAATGTTAAGCTGGGTCATTTGCCCGATTTTTTCGTAGACGGACATCCGGTTCAGCAGATCTTCAACGCGATCTTCAACAGACGCATCAGGATTTTTGTAGAGAGGCTGGGATTCTAAAGTGGGTGTGAGGAAGAAGAGGGATAACAGTAGAAGTAGATAGGTCAGAGATTTCATAAAATGAAACCTTAGCTTTAAAAATTCACTAAAAGAAATAGCAAAATTGTGAGTAGGTGGCGAGTCAAAAAAAGAAAAGCCGCTTCGTATCAAACACGAAACGGCTTGTTTTAAATAACGCAAAAAGCTAAAAATCTATACCGATTGTAAAGTAGTGTATAGGATCACCCTGAAACCCATCGCGGCCGTAGGGCCAGCCGATATCGTAGCGGAATGGAAGGCCAAGCAGGATCGTCCTGAGGCCGAATCCGGCCCCGATCAGGATGTCACCATCAACGAAGGTAGTTTGGATATCGCCTTGTTGCGGCGGCCCCTCACGAAGCTCCCCTGTTTGAGGGTTAATAAATTCCTGGCGTTTCGTTCCGACTTTAAAATCAAGTTGGGCCGGATTTTCAAAATAGACGATCGGATTTCCTTGATTGTCACTGAATCTGCTGTATGGGATATCAAAGCCCCAGGCGGCCCCGGCGTCAACAAATGCCACACCGGTCAAATTATAAAGCGGAAGAATCGGAATCGGCCCGGGAAGAATGGCCGCAAAAAGCGGGAATCGAAATTCGGCATTAATCAGCGAGAACTTATCCCCGAAAATGGTGTTGAACTCATGTCCGCGAAGTGGGGTTGCCGGCAGGGTGAAGAAGGTATCAGCGATACGATCGAATGGAATCTCTGCATCCGACCACTGCTGGTTGATCCATCCGAGCATTCCACCCATGAAAAAGGTCTGTGAATCTCGTCCTACCGATAGAACAGTAGCAAATTGCGGCACATCGGAGCCGAGAGGCGGACTTGCCGACAGCCTGACGGAGTATCGGCTCCCTCCCGAAGGCGTGATGAATCCGGGCAGGGTATAGTCGCCGGTAAACGTAACTTGTGGATATAGGAAGAAGGAACTCTCATTATTCGTGTTTCTGCCTCCAAGTCCCTGAACAGTACTGAAATCTCGTGCGATACCAATCGCGGAAACACCATAATCAATCCGTTGAAACTTGTTAAACGGATATTGGAAATCGATAGAGGCTCCATACTGTCTGAATCGGAGCAGTTCACCAAATATGGTTTGATAATTTCGTGCTTGATGGAAAAATGAGGCGTAAAAATTAGTGCGGTTCCTCAGATAGCCGTACTGAAACGTGTAGTCACTGTTTCTAAGGTCGAACACGAGGTTGGAGCCGAACGAGACCTGGTGATTTCCAAGCAGATCCGTTAATGACACAAATGCAAATGCTGAAGTGCCGTATGCGGTACTAAGCTGTCCCGCAGAGTAGCTGAAATCGGGTGAAAACTGAAGTTTATACTCCTTGGGTTTGTAAAGGCCGCTGTCGGTCAGGTTATTTTCAGGTTCGAAATTCCGGGGATCGTCTCGCAGCTCAAGTGTTGAATCTCTGACCACAGACTCCCCAAACTGATAATTTCGGAAGTCAATACGGTTTGTATCCTCTTCCGTCGTATCACTTTCAGTATCGTCGTCTCGATCAATCAGGCTTGCAAAACCGGAGCGGGGATCGTTATCAACAATGTCAACCGCAACCACGTTGCCCATCGGCCGTTCGTTAATCATTCGCTGTGCAAAGCCGATTGCCGGCACTCTTTGAGCAGGTGTAAGCGTTGATCGCTCCTCGGCCCACTGATTGGGTTCAAGCGGAGCAGACCGTCGCTGTGTAAGAGGCGATCGCATAAGGAATACATCCGGAAAACCTTCATTCAATGAGTTGAACGCAAGGCGTGTACCGTCTGCCGAGATCGACATCTGCATGATCCCTGTCTGAAGGTCTGTTATGGGAAAAACAGAACGGCTGCTGAGGTCGTACTCATATATATTGGGGATTCCGTTCTGATCCGAAGCGAAAAGCAGCTCGTTATTTCTTGTCAGAACGGGATTGTTTTCATCCCAGTCCGGCGTTTGTGTGAGGCGATCGATTCTGCTCTCTCCCATAGTGATCCTGTAGAGGTCGGTCTGGAAGAATGAATCGTGCTGCATAGCTGAATAACCGGCAACATACCGATTCGGAATGAGATGGTCACCGCGATTGGATACGAAGTAAACTGTCTCGGAATCGGGCCCCCATGAAGGTTCAATATCTGTAAAGATATCTCTGGTCAGATTTCTAAACTCCCCGGACTCCAAATTATAGATAAAAATATCCTGGTAGGGGCCGCTGTTTCCGTCAAAGGCAATTTTGTTGCCGTCGGGTGACCAGGCCACCGAGTTGATGGCGTCGAGGCTCGGAAATTTTATGGTTTGTGTACTCAGTGTTTCGTAATCGACAATTGCAAGGTTATAGCTTCCCTGAGACTTGCTGGAAAGGGCAATCTGGGTACCGTCTGGCGACCATGACAAATTGGGATTCAAAATATTCAGTTCTTCGAACATGGGGTTATCGGCACCGCTGATGATGGTTTTCAGGCGCTCGCCGCTGTTTGCATCTACCACAACCACATCAAAAACACCGCGCCGGTTGGTAATCATGGCAATGCGGTCTCCCCTTGGAGAGATGCTTGGGCTTGTGTTATAAGAGCCGGAATTGGCTCGCGTGGTCACTTGGGTTGCCACACTGTTCAGCGATTGCCGGTTGGCCACTTCCGGGAAGTAACGCTGTTTCCAATACTCCTGCCACCGTTCTGATAACTCCTCCACGTTCAAACCCAGAGATTGAACCAGCGATTGCTGAATATTGCGCGTGGTTTTGATGCGCTGAAGAATTTCCGTGATCTTTGGTCGTCCGTACTGATCCGCAATGAAATACCAGAAAGCCTGTCCGCCGCGATAAGCAAAATATCCTCTCAACTGAGTGAGTGGCGGCAGGTAGTTGTTCAGTGTGGCGTCGCGCATGAACATATCGGTGTTGGTGTCCCACATCAGGGCCAGGTACTCGGCCAGTCCTTCTTCAAACCAAAGGGGAAACACAAGCTGGATGTTATTCTGCATGATCGACTGAACCGACCCTCCGTAATACACATCATTAATGTATGCGTGAACCAGCTCGTGGTGGATAGTACGCCTGAAATCGTCATAATCTGCCATGAACGGTTGCGTCATCCGATTTTTAAATTTATCGGTAACACCCCCGATTCCCTGCGAGTTAACCGGCAAAGCAACTACATTCGTCTGTGAAAAGTCGCTGTGTGAATCATAAATAATTACAGGGATGCGCGATGTAAGCTGGTCACCGAAATCCTGATTTAGTTGCCGGAGTGCCGATTCAACGGCCTCTGCTGTGAACTGCGCAAGGTGATAATTCTTGGAGTCGTAATAGTAGATATCGAAATGATTGGTTTCGATAAACCTCCAGTCGAACTGTTCATACTGGACCCGGTTTTTTCCGAAGTAGAAGAACTGGGCGTTCAGCTCTTCGGCAACAGCAAGTCCCAGGATGAGGAGGGACGACAGGACAATCAGGATTTTAGATATCAAGCGCATGGGTTGCAATCGTTTGGTAGAAATTAATAGTCGGGTAATGAGAGATCTATCTGTCTTTTGTCCAGATCGGTTCGAACCACTTTGGCCTTAATGGTATCTCCGAGGCGGTACTTTTTGCCTTTGGAGCGACCGATAAGACAGTGCAGATCCGGATTAAAGACGTAATAATCATCGCGTAAGTCACTAACGCGGATCATTCCTTCACAGTATATATCATCCAGAAGAACATAAAGTCCATTCTCGGTTACACCACTGATCGTTCCCGGATGAACCTCACCAAGCCTTTCGGAAAGATATTCGACCTGTTTCAGTTTTACGGAGTCTCGTTCAGCTTCCACCGCATAACGCTCCCGTTCGCTGCAGTGTTCACCCAACTCTTCCAATTCGTTATATGAATAACTACCCGAGCCTGAATTATACCGCTTTAAAAGTCGATGGACGATCACATCGGGATACCTGCGAATGGGACTGGTGAAATGGGCGTAATGAGAAAACCCTAATCCGAAATGGCCAATGTTTTTAGGTGAATACTCCGCTTTCGACATCGCCCGGAGTATCAACCCGTTGATAATATTTTCCACAGATGTGCCTTCTACCTCTTTTAGCAAGTTGTTGATCTCTTTAGAGGTTACAGACCGGCCGATTTCAAAATCGATCCCGATCGGCTTGGCGGTATCCCGGATGTTATAAAGCTTCTCCAAGTCCGGTTGTCCGTGGACACGGTAGATGAAAGGATGATCATTCTTCGCTTTTTTTCCCTTTTTTCGGAGTGATTCCACGTGATAAGCCACTGTTTTGTTGGCCATCAGCATGCACTCTTCGATCAGCTTATGTGCAAAAAGGCGCTCTTTGACAATTACATCCACCGGTTTGCCGTTTTCATCCAGAACAAATTTAGGTTCAGGAGTTTCGAACGCTATGGATCCCTCTCTAAAGCGTTTCTCCATTAAGGTGTTGGCAAGTGCCTGCAACATTTTCAGTTCCGGTTCAAACTCATGCTCACGATTTCCGTCGAGAATATCCTGAACTTCATGATAGACAAATCTCTCATTGGAGTGGATCACCGTCTCCTCAATGGAGTAGTTCTCCAGCTTCCCGTTCGGCCTGATCTCCATAAAACAACTGTATGCCAGCTTGTCTTCTCTCGGGCGAAGTGAACAAACACCATTACTTAAGTGCTCCGGAAGCATTGGAATAACGCGATCAACCAGATATACACTGGTTCCGCGCTCAATTGCTTCCTTGTCTAACTCGGAGCCTCTGGGCATGTAGTGCGTTACGTCTGCAATGTGTACGCCAAGATAGTAGTTGCCGTTTTCCAGAATTTGAATGCTCAGTCCGTCGTCGAAATCTTTGGCATCCGCCGGATCAATGGTGAAAACGACTTCATCACGCATATCCCGTCTTCGTTCGACCTCCTGTTCAGGAATGTCGAATTGAATATTATTGGCGAACTCTACGACGGACGGAGGGAATGCAGCTTTGAACTGCTTTTCTGCGAGGATAGAGAGGACGTTTGCCTCATTCGACCCGGATTTGCCGAGTCGCTGTACTACCTTTGCTTGAGGATAGCCACGGGCATCTTCCCACTGCACCAACGAAATAGAGACCTTGTCACCCGGTTCAGCTCCGTTCAGGTCTTTGGGGTCGATGAAAAAGTCAACACGCGAGGATTGATGATCGGTTTTTACCAAATAGGTATTCTTCGCAATCTCCTCAAGGGTTCCGACGAACTGAGAGTCGGCACGTTCAAGAACTGATTCAATTCGGCCAAGAGGTTTGCTGCTTTTTTTGTGATATCCCATCAGTTTTACGCTAACCTTGTCCCCGTCGAGCGCGGTACTCATATACTTCCTGGATATTTTAATATCCTGATCCCGACCTTCGACAATCACATACCCGTCGCCATGACTGGTCACATCAAGAATACCTTCAACCATCGATTTATCGGATACAATGGGTTCGTTGAGCCGGACAAGATTACCTTTTGTTAAACGGATGTGTCCAAGCTGTTTGAGCCGGTTGACGGAGCTTTTTACCTTTCGCCAGCCTTTCTTTTTGGGGAGTGCCAGAGCATCTACGAGAAGAGGTATTGGGATGGATGCGTCAGGATAAGATTTCAGTATTTCAATGATTTTCTTTTCAAGTGAACTTAGATTGTTTTTAGACATTCTTTATGATTTTAATCGTTCTTTTGTGCAATGGGCTCCTCTTCATTCGTTTCTTTTTCCTTGATTCCGAAGAGAGAGCGAAAGGCGCCTGTAATGCGTGCCTTCAGTTTTTGCCAGGTATTAAATTGAACCTGTGCTTCAAGGCCGACTCCGTTCATTTCTTGAGCCTGTTGAGTTTCAACACCACTGGTGTATGATAGAGTCGGGTCCTGACGATGAAAAGCGGTAACAGAAAATGTATCGTTGATACGATAGGTTGCCCCGATGTCTCCTATGTCGCTCTGTTCGCCGGTTATTTGCCCTTCTCTGCGAAGTACAATCCGGTCATCGAACAGTCGCAGCGCCACACCTAAATCTACCTCATTAAAGGTATTGAGGTTCACGTCAATGTCAAATGTGATATCACTGCGCAGCAGAGAGTTGATCTGATTAGAGAGAAGCGGGTTGATCAGTTGGCTCGTTATGAGCGGATTTACGACAGAGCTGCCTGTCAGGCTCTCGGTGAGGCCTAAACCCTGTGCCTGAGCGGGCGGAATAAAGTTGCCGGTGATCAAAATACTGGTGGCCTGTACCAGTTTCTCATCTTCATTTTGATTCAGGTTGCTGATCTGTGTCGATAGAGTTGGGTCAACGGTACCCTGGATATCTGTTGGAACCCGGAAAAAGAAATCATTCTCAACCTCCGTCATGGTCCCGCCAATTTCGAGCACCAACTCAACCGGGATGCGCTGGCTGCTTTGCTGCGAATCGGTACCACCCGGGGTGGCAAGCAGCGTTCGAATATCAGGCCGTGCACGATAAATGGCGGTTACATCAAGGCTTGCATCCGTTAAATCGCCCGACCAACTGATCGAGCCACCAGATGCAAGGTTGAAGGTTCGTGAAAAGATATCGCCGCTCACAAAACGGTAGTTACCGTCAGTTATGTTGAACGTGCCGAACATGCTCACATCCTGATCTTCAAGCAGCATACGGATCTGGCCCGTGCCGTTTGCGCTGATTCGGTCGTTCGTCACGCGGTCAAAAATGAGGTCTACGCTGATTGGATTGGGCGCCTGAAACTGAAGGTCCATCGTAAAGCGCTCGGCAAATGTGAGCTCCTCGGCAAATTCATCTTCACCGTTTCCGCTTGCTCCGAGTGCACCGAATGAGCGCCACCAATTTTCAGGGTCAAAGGAGTCTACGAATTCAATAAAGCGCCTGGCTTCTTCAACTTCAGTTTGAGGTTCAAGCGGGATATTAATTCTGGAACTGGATGAGATTTGCAGCGGCCTTGTGGTTCGCAATACGGGCTGAAAATTTGAGCCTGTCAAAGTAGCCTGCCCGGTCCCTGAAATGCTGCCATAAAATGGGATATCAGGATCGTACGGGTTGTTCATGAACTGGACACCATCGAGATCCATTGTCAGATCGATGAATTTGGTGGGCTGAAAGTCATTCATATCCACGGTACCTGTCAGAATTCCCGTTCCTCCATTGTTGTCTTGCAATCGAAGGCTATCCAGCCGCAATCCATCCGATTTGCTGAATCGCAGATCACCATTTAAGAGGTATTCAACATTTGTAAATACAGGGACCCCCCGCACATCTTCAGCCGTGAATCTTGAGTCGAACTCGAAATCGTCACGAGTACCATAAATCCTTCCGCTACCGGACGCCTCTCCTTCCATCTCCACGATGATATTGGGTATGATTACAGGCACAATCCACATATCAATCTCTTTAAGATCCGCCTCAAAGTTGAAGAGCTCTTCATCGGCGTCCACCTCATCACCCGGAAGTTTAAAATATCCATCAAACAGAAGATCCTGTCCTATTCCGTCATTTCGGGTCAAGTAATTTTGATATTTTTCCGGGTCGGTGAAAATCCGAACCTGCGTATCGAAACGATTCAGATCGCTGTTGAAGGTGCTTTTCACGGTAAGGTCACCGACCAATCTCTCCATAACCCTTCCTCGTTCAACCTGAATATTTCCCTGGATGGAGGGGATCTGTCCAAGGGTTCTCGTTTCAAAAGAGCCGTTCATTAAGCCGGAAAATGTGACTCTGCCACCGATTAAAGAGGAGATGCGGTTTAGGTCTAAATTTTGAATACTGTAATTCACGGAATCATCAAAATCATCGCTGAAGATTCCGTCGACCTGAATATAATCTGAACCGCTGGTCACAATGAGGCTGTCAACAATCACCTTGTGGTTCTCGGTATAGGAGATTGTGGGTTTGCCGCGGGTTGTCCATTGATATTCGGAAGGCCCCATCGAAAAGTCCTCTAAATCAACGATAAGGCGATCGGGTTTCAGGTTTGCGGTGATGGATGACTCTAAAACAAGGTCATCTTCGAGGCGCTCCAGGTTCTGGTCAATTCTTATAGAGTCGTTTCGCATAGTTAAATTGAGGGAACTTCGCCGAAGATGATAACCATCGTAGCCTGCTTCTCCCGACATTAAGTCGATATCGAGCGTGCTCGACTGCTTCAGGTCAAACTGATGCAGAAAACTTGCCGTAATTGTTGCATCGAAATTATTTGCGTAGAGGCTGTCGAGGCGGAAGGACGGGTCGCTTAGATTCGCGTTCAGAATCAACTGTTCGGCGGAGGCATCGGCACTGGCCTGAAGTTCTGCATTGCTCTCTATGTCAGGCAGGTTTGGCAGGTATCGCTGCAAAAGAGATAAATCTTTAATGGAGAGGTCCATTTCAAGGCGGGTTTGAGGAGGAGGGCTTTTGCGTGATACAGAATCTGTTGCCGTTGTGTAAAAATCGGAACTGAATAAGAACTCCTCCCCAAAACGAGTCCTGAAATAGTCTCTCCAGTAGTGGGCATAGTAGCGCAGGCGTTCAGGCTTGAGATTGCCACGAATCTGTCCGTCGAAAAAACTGCTGGTCATACGCAACGACCGGGTATTATCCTGATTCTGAATCACATCAGCATAGATCTGGTGTGGCGGCAACATGTTCCCCTCGATGGTAGACTCATTGACTTCAACACTAAAGCGCCCGGTCATGTCGTTGAGCCCTGATCCTTCCAGGTCTACTGAAAAGGAGCTGTTCAGGGAGGAATTTTCAGCATAAAAATCAGTATAAAATGTCTTCAGGTCGAAGTTTTGAAGGTTTGCGTCAGCGGCAATCCGGTAGCTTCCGTTTTGTTGCTCGTATTGACCTTCGCCATCCACTCTGAAGTTGCCGTCGGAGGCTTGCAGTGAGAAACCGAGTAAGGGATGTAGATAGTTAAAATCGGCACTAAACTCCTGGAAATCGACCCCGTACACCACGCTTCGGCTCAGGTCGATATTTCCGTCAATATCGGCACTACTGCCAAGCCCTTCTCCGTTTACAGCAACTCTTCCCTGGATAACGGAGGCGACAGTGGTGTCAGCTAAAAACGGGCTGATGTCGAGTGTGTCTACCTGAAAATCGAGCTCGTATGAAACTGGTTCGTTGAGCTGCAGGTTGCCGTCGAGCGTGAATGCGCCGGCACGCGTCGTGGCGTTAAAATCTGCAAGTATCTCTTCATGTGAACCGTTTAATTCACCCCGAACGGTGCTAATTTGGTAGCGGGTAAGCTCGTAACTCCCGCCGAAATATGTGTCGGAGAGCCAGTCCAGCATATCGGGCTGAAGAACTACATTATCGAGCTGAGCCTGGTAACTATAATCATTGGAAAACAGATTGCTGACGTTGCCTGTCAAGAGAACGTATGACTCACCGATATTGGCCTGAAACCGGTCGACATAATACTGATTCAGATCCCCCTCCGATTCCAGTACAAGCTGAAGCTCATCCTCAAAGCCGGGGTAGTTGGGAAGAAACTCCCTTACAAAATCGCTGCTGATGTTACTTTCGGTGATTTGTAACCGGTATTGAGCATCCTGAATCTGGCTCTCCAAGCTGTCCCTGAAGAGTGATACCGGAGTTGCCTCAAAACTGAAATCAGCTTCACTCAGCGCCGTACTGAAGCGGAAGCGGTTCAATTCGAAAAATTGCTCGTCATTATAGAATTGGCCGTTCAACTGAAGAAATTCGAACGGAGTATCCGGTAGGGATGCAAAGAAGTTGCTCAGGTCGAAAAAGACCTGTGATTCGGTAATTTCGAGAAATATTTCAAAGTTGATGTCCTCGATAGTTGCAGGAGGGGAAAGATGCAGTGAAGTTGGCAGTTTAAAGTTTGGGCCGAACTGCAGGTTTCCACCGCTCACGGATACGCCCGGCGCGTAAATTTCAGCCTCCAGTGGAAATATGGCTCCGGTTTGTGAACCGGTATCTTTCTCTTCTACACTCTTGCTTGCAAAAGCTCTGCTGAACGTTAACCGGCCATCCTGCCGATCCAGGTAAATCGAAGGGTTATCGATACTCATAGAGGATACGGCAATATTTCGCTGGAGTATTTGCCACCAGTTAACTTGAATAGAGGCTTCTTCGAAACTTAAAACCGGCTTTGTGGTATCGCCGGGTTCATAAATTCTGCCATTTTCAAGTGATAGGGTAAAGGGTAAAAACCCCCCCAGGTCCTCAATTACCAGCGTGCCCTCGTACTGCGTATTGAACGAGCTTATTGCCTTATAGCGCAAAAAGGATTTGCTCATGGGAAGTTGCAGCAATCCGATCACAAGTATAGCGGTGACTGCCAGTATGCCTGCAACCGAAAAGATCAACCGCCAAAATGCAGTCCAGATTTTATGTATGTAACGCAGTATCAACTCAGATTACCAGTCTCATTTTAATTCATCAAACGCAACCTGCCATGCTTCACGGATCAGATCTTCATCTTCAACCTCTTTCAGTACAGGATGTTGCCAAGATTCAAGAAGAACAAATCGTATTGCACGCCCGGTTCGTTTCTTATCTGCCATCATATGCCGGTTCAATTTCTTTACAGAGAGTTCATTTCGTTCCACGGCATATGTGTAAAGAGAACGAAACGGGTCCAGTTTTTGGTCTTTGAGGGTTGATCCCGTTAAGGATGAGAGCTTACATGCGGCCAGCATGCCAAGGAATACCGCCTGGCCGTGGCTGATTTTCGAGTAGCCGCACTCGGTTTCTAATGCATGAGCGAACGTGTGGCCAAAGTTAAGAATGGCCCTGAGTCCGGATTCATATTCGTCCTGCTTCACAACATCTGCTTTGATGGAGATACACTTTCGAATGAGCAGGATCAGCTTCTGAGGATCTGCATTATTCATTTCATCCTCCAGAAAAATGGAGCAATCTTCAAAAATGGAGGCATCGCGAATCGCAGCATATTTAAGGATTTCACTCAGGCCGTTAACCCATTCATTCTCCGGCAGAGTTTTCAAAAAGCTGATATCTGCAATTACTAACCGGGGTTGGTAAAATGCCCCGATTAAGTTCTTCCCTGTTGAATGGTTAATTCCGGTTTTACCGCCAATGGAGCTGTCGACCATGGCGAGAAGTGTAGTAGGTACGTGAATCAGAGGCATTCCTCGAAGCGCCGTTGCGGCGACGAAACCACCAAGATCTCCCGTGACGCCACCCCCGACTACGACCACCGGAATGTTTCGCCTGGCTCCTTTCTTCAATAGAACATCCATACACTGTTCCCAATGATCGGTCGATTTGCTCTCTTCACCTGCCGGAATGATCTGGGTGTGAACCTCTGAAGCATGTGAGGAGAGGACAGAGTGAACGTGATCCCCATGAAGGTTCTCAACATTTTCATCAATGATCAGAAATAGTTTGTCCCAGATTCGACCCTCATTCAATTCGGTAAGGGCATCTGCGAGAACCTGCTCACCGATCACAGTTTTATAAGTTGATTCGGTTGTTGATACGGGTACTACAGCTTTACCTTCAGCCTTCATAGACAGCTAATTTTTTTATGATTTCTTTGGCAGCCTCTTCCGGTGTCTGATCGCCTGTTTGTATGGAGATGGGTGCCTGCTCATAAAAAGGAAGTCGCTCAGCCAGAAGCTCGGATATTCTGTCTTCAAGAGCTTTTCTGTTTTTACTGTCCACCATGGGCCGTCCATCTTTTTGATGAAGCCTCTCGACGATTGTAATTATGGGTGTACGGATAAAAACCAACCAACCGTAAAGCTTTATGTGGTCGACAATCATCTGGTTCTGCAAGGCGCCGCCTCCCAGTGCAATCACTCCTTCAGCCTCTTTTACAACTTCCAGTAAGCACTTCTTTTCCAGTTTCCGGAAACCCTCTTCCCCGCGATTCTTGAAAATGTCGGGAATGGAGATCCCGGCCACCCTTTCGATAATTTCATCCAGGTCGTGGAAGGGGAGGCTAAGCTGTTTTGCCAAAATCCGGCCAACTGTAGATTTTCCCGAGCCCATCATCCCGCATAAAAAAACAGGTTGTTTTGGTTTGAAGTCGATCAAGATGGAAGTTTTTGTGGTTTAACCATTTCTACACTTTCTCGCATCACCCGCACTGTTCCTGCGGGAGCTCCTTTGGGTTTAGTAACATATTTTCTCTTCGTTATGATCACCGGGGCAAGGTCAGATCCTCTCGCTTTTGAATTCCAGGCCGCCACTGCAGCAGCTTTCAACAAAACATGTTTCGGAGGCATCTCTTTTTGATTATTCATTCGGACTACCAAGTGAGACCCGCCCACTCCCCGTGCGTGCATCCATACATCCTCCTTATGGGCGTCTGTTGTGAGTTCATCATTACTTTTGGCATTTCTTCCGATCCAGACCTCATGCCCATCAATCTCACGAACGCGGTATGGACGCCTCTTTTCTGTCTGTTCCGTTTTTAAAACGCCGGTCTCTTTGAGTTGCTTCTCATTTTCACTGTACCAATCCTCAAACTCGTAAACGTGATTTAGTTCACTCAGCGAATGAGCGAGCTGTTCAATTATCTGAAGCTCTTTCCGGGTCTGACTCAATCGTTTACGTGATTCCTCGACATTTCGTCTCGATTTGGCGGCTTTTTCATAATAGTGCTCAGCATTCTCCGCTAAGCTGAGCTTCGGCTTCACCGAGATAGTTACGGTTTCATCCGGATGATATGGATTTTGAAGCTCAACGGAATCGGTGTGCTCATTATTCTCGTGGGCATGGGCCATCAGGATATGTCCGAACCTTTCATATTCGTCAGCACGTGCCAAGCCTTTGTCTGCATTTTCGAGATGCTTAATAGCCGATTTATACTTCTGAATAATATTCTTCATTTTTGGGAGCAGCGACTGTCTTCTCCTCTCGAGCCGTCGTTCACGTGAGGTTTTGTAATAGGCGAACTTTACCGCCTGATTTGCATCATCAAATCCTTTCACGGTAGCTGCGGGGTAAACCTGTTCAGGGATGAGGCAGATTTCTCCGCTTTCAAGTATTCTGAATTCGGGGTTAGCCTGCATCTCATTCACCAAAGTGCCCGCAATTCGCTCAACCTCATCAACCGACATCGATTCTAGGCCAAAGTGATCCGTAAGACCGGGAATCAGGTGCCGGGGGAAAGTTGGGTAGAAGCTAGTAATTATTTTTTTTGGAGAAGCTTCGGCGGAAGGTATCCGCTTACTTTTTGATGGTTTTCTCGGGGTGGGAGGTTTGGTTCCTCTCAACCTGTCGGGAGACTTGAAGGCATCCAGTACCGTTCCGCCCCGGTGTAGAAATACATTGGGAGCATTTCCGAAAAGTTTAAACAGCAGTTCATAACCATCTTCGAACCGGATCGTGAGGAAGCGGTCCATGTTTGCGAGTGACACTTCCTCCACCCTCAGGTCGGTAAGCTGCTCGAAAAAGCGGATTGTGTTCGATTTTTTTGGCGGCCGGTAGCTGTCTGCAAAGAGTGCGGTTTCCTCTGGGTGGGTAGAAAAGACAATGCGAAATCGATCCCCGTTTTGATGAAAATAGGCTTCCCAAACATTCTTGTGAGGGGAGGTACTGAATTCGTAATGAGCCCCCGTGCATTTGGCTTTTAGTGCTTCTGTTAGATATATTAGAACGTAATAATTATTCATCGGGTCGGGACATGTAGAAGAAGAAATTGAAAGTCTTCAAACAGTCATCAAATTCATGCAATATCCGATTTTTCAATCAATTGTAAACAAGATTAACCATTCGTTAAACAAGAGAAAGATAAATGTTGTCAAGTTCAAAACGTGGGAAGAGTCCAGAATTAATGCCGCCGGGTTAGAAATTTTAATTGATCTGAATGATTCCACGAAACACCTGACGCATCTTTCGATTAATTTTGACTGGGATCGCTTCAGGGAAGCCACGCTTGCCAATGCCCTTGAGGGGACCGACGGACATCCCATGCTGAAAGAGAAGCGGCTTGTTGAGGCGAACGTTATCCCGTCGATCGATACAGAACTGGTGTGGCACTTTGATGTTTCGAGTTGCCAGCCGCAGAAAGGTACAGATGACGACAATTATCGCATTGAAATGGCAAGCAACTGGATGGATAGGGCGAGCAAACAGGTAAATGAACTTCTGCTGGCTGATGATATTATAACGAGGTGGCATTTGGAGATTGACGGGGATGAATACGGAAAATATCTCACCGCAATTAATCTGCTGTCTTACTTTCAGTTCTCTATTGATGGCTTGAAGAGCCTGAACGAGGTGAATGATTATGTAGGCCGGAAATTAACCTACCTGCTCTATAAGACAAATCGCATCATCAAGATCGTAGATGACAGCGTAATGGTCTCGGCCGCTTAGGTTACAAATGAAAAAGGGCACACATGGGTGCCCCGCCATATCTGATGCGTTACTTTTTCTTCTTGTGCCTGTTTTTCCTCAGTCGCTTCTTACGCTTGTGCTTTGCAATTTTTGATCGCTTTCTTTTCTTTCCGCTCGGCATAAATTCTTCCGTTTGTTGAGTTAAGCTTCCGGTTAAAAAGTCATTGTCTCTAAAGACAATAGCCTGTAAAGATACAAATCATTCCTGTTAATCTATATCCCATCTCTTCTTTTTTGTGCCAACATGTGAGGCAGAAGGTTGTCCCGCAAGTGATCAAAGCTGAGAGCCCTGCACCCTTTGGAGATTCCATATATCAGCTCGAAAGAA